>CAUZQN010000102.1:0-7574 GCA_963581605.1 uncultured Binatia bacterium (SeqCode) | reverse complement strand
GGAGTAGGGCTATAAAGCCGACAAGATTGAGATATCGGGTCAGATTCTCTAACGTTTGGCCAATACTGCTGGCGCGTTCCTGGACTGTTTCGCTTGTCAGACGATGCCGCTCAAAGTGCGCCTGATGCTGTGCGCGGAATCTAGCAGGATCCACTGTTGGGGCTAATTTAAAATAGACCTTGTAGCGCAAGCGGCTGCCCATCTGAATGAGTTCGGTTTGATCCAGATAGTGCGCAGAGATGTACAGGCGCGGACCGGCCAGTGATACTGCCGCAGCCTCACCCGGCGCTTTCTTGAGCGTGCCAAGAATCTGAAAAGTAAAAGCGCCAATTTTGATAGCATCCCCAACCTGCGCATCAAACTGCAGCATGAGGGTATTGTCGACGATGGCGTACGGGCCGGTCTGAAATTGCTGCGCGGCGTCAGCCGGGACTGTTTCCAACCGTCCATAATAAGGAAAAATCCCGTTCAGCGCGCGTATTTGAGCCAGGCGGGTCCCGCCGTTTTTCGGGAAATAGACCATAGATGAGAAACTGGCCTCACGCGTTTGCCGTCCGCCTAGGGTGCGCATCAACGCTTCTGTTTCCACAGAGAACAGCTGACGGCTGCTGATGACAAAATCCGCACCGAGTAGGGTCTTGGCCTGATCTTGAATGGCAATCCGCACATTGGCTTCAAACGACGTAATCGCAATCAGGGCGGCAATACCAAGCACGCTTGTCGAAAGAGTTAAAAGGAGACGCTTCCGACTCGCCCGGCTATCGCGCCACGCCATTTTCCAAGCCCAACTATATGAAAAGGGTCTGGGCGAAATAGGTCGGGCCGTGCTCATTGGGGACACGTGTCTGAGAGGATGGCTCCGCCTTTGAGACGAATGACTCGTTGCGTCTGTTGCGCCAGTTCAAAGTCATGCGTCACCATGACCAACGTCGTTCCGGCGTTCCGGTTTAAGTCAAACAGAAGGGGGATAATGGTCCGGCTCGTTTCTTCATCCAGATTGCCGGTCGGCTCGTCGGCAAACAAAATTTTCGGCCGATTCACAAAAGCTCGCGCCAGCGCAACGCGTTGCTGTTCTCCGCCCGAGAGCTGGGTTGGATAATGGTGGAGTCGATCTTGTAAACCAACCTGCTGGAGCAGTCCGGCTGCTCGTTCGTGTGCCTGCGTATTCCCTTGCAACTCAGCTGGCACCATGACGTTTTCTAATGCTGTGAGCGTCGGGATAAGTTGAAAGGTCTGAAAAACAAAACCAACGCTACGGCTGCGCACAGCGGCAAGTTCATCCTCATTGAGATCGTTTAAGCACAGCCCATCGAATATGACGGACCCGGAACTGGGACGGTCTAATCCCGCGCACAGTCCGAGCAAGGTTGTCTTCCCACTTCCCGATGGTCCCACGATGCAGCAGGTTGCACCGGCTGCGATAGAAAACGAGACAGTGTCCAGAACCGTCAGAGAGTGTGTTCCGGTGCGATAGGTTTTTGTAACCTGCTGAACCTGAAGCAGGGGCGGGGTCTCCATAATGCCTGTTATGCGAGCTCAATGTATCCTTTTGTGCCGTGATCCGGTCCAGCTTGGCCGGCTCGCTTATCAAGCTACCGAACCGAATCGTAAAAACTACTCCCCTATGAGAGTTTTCGCTTTTACCACCACAGATTGCTTCGCTTCGCTCGCAATGACGTGTACGGTAAGTTTCCAAATACCTTCTGATGAAAGGTCGGAAACATGCTTCGACGGGTTGTGTTGGTGGTGTGGCTTAGTAGCTTTTTTATTGGGAGTTGGACGGGGGACGCGATCGGCCAAGACGACGCTCAGCCGCGTATCCTGCTCTGTTTTGGTGATAGCTTGACTGCTGGTTATGGACTCGAGCAGCCCCTAGCATTCCCGGCTTTACTCCAGCAAAAGATTGATGACCAGGCCTGGAATTTCAAAACGATCAATGCCGGCCTGAGTGGCGAAACCTCCGCGGGCGGACTGCGCCGCATAGACTGGCTCTTACGCCAACAGGTTGATGTCCTGCTCTTGGAACTCGGCGTGAACGACGGATTCCGAGGAATTGATCCGAAAACCATTTATAAGAACCTTCAAGGCATAATCGATCGCACCAGAAAAAAATATCCACACGTAAAAATTATTGTGGCCGGGATGCTGGTGCCGCCAAATCTCGGACGTGACTACGCCGCCCAGTTTCGAGACGTTTTCCCCCGGCTTGCCCAAGCTAATGGTGCCGCCCTCATTCCTTTTTTACTACAAGATGTTGGCGGGCGACCGCAGCTCAATTTACCTGACGGGATACACCCCACCGCAGCAGGGCATCAGATAGTTGCAGACAACGTCTGGAAGGTATTGCAGCCGGTGTTGCAGTCGCTGCAGTAGCGCTGCGTATAGCGTTATCTGTTTAGTCCCTGGTCAACTTCCGATATCGAATTCGATGCGGACGATCGGCGTCCTTGCCAAGGCGGCGTTTACGGTCTTTTTCGTATGCGCTGTAGTTGCCCTCAAACCACACCACCTTGCTCTCCCCTTCAAAAGCCAAGATGTGTGTCGCAATCCGATCCAGAAACCACCGGTCATGGCTCACTACGACAGCGCAGCCGCCAAAATTCTCCAGCCCCTCTTCAAGCGCTCGCAGGGTATTCACGTCCAAGTCATTGGTCGGCTCGTCAAGCAAAAGAACATTTGCGCCTTCTTTGAGCATACGGGCGAGATGGACGCGGTTGCGTTCTCCACCCGACAGGTCTTTTACGCGCTTCTGTTGATCAGAGCCGGAGAAGTTAAAGCGTGAGGCATAGGCCCGAGCGTTCACTTCCGTATTCCCCAGCTGGACGACCGCCTGCCCGTCCGAAATAGCTTCCCAGACGGATAATTCCCCATCCAGCAGACGATCTTGATCTGCATACCCCAGCTGGACAGTGTCACCGATACGAAATGTTCCACTATCAGGCTCTAATTGCTTGGTTATCAACCGAAATAACGTCGTCTTGCCTGCACCATTTGGTCCAATCACGCCGACTATGCCGCCGCGTGGAAGCATAAAGCTGACGTCCTCAAACAGAGTCTTCTGGTCAAAGGCTTTGCTCAGGTTTCGTGCTTCTAGGACGAGGTCGCCTAGCCGAGGACCAGGCGGAATATAAATCTCTAGATCTTTGGCCTGTTGATCGTGTTCTTGACCCAAGAGTTTTTCATACTGCGTCACGCGTGCTTTGCCTTTTGCCTGGCGGCCTTTCGGGGACATACGTATCCATTCGAGTTCACGCTCTAAGGTCTTGTGTCTCTTGCTCTCGGCCTTGCCTTCCTGTGCCAGGCGGGCCTGCTTTTGCTCCAGCCAGGATGAATAATTGCCTTCAAAGGGAAGCCCCTGTCCGCGGTCTAATTCGAGTATCCAGCCCGCAATATTATCCAGGAAATACCGATCGTGGGTGACGGCAATGACTGTGCCTTTATACTGTAGAAGATGAGTTTCGAGCCATTGCACGGACTCAGCATCAAGATGATTCGTTGGTTCGTCGAGCAGCAGAATGTCAGGCTCCTGGAGGAGCAGGCGACACAAGGCCACTCGGCGCCGTTCCCCGCCCGACAAGATGCCAACCGGGGTATCCGCTGGCTGGCAGCGTAAGGCGTCCATGGCAATATCGAGCTTGCTTTCGATCTGCCAGCCGTCAACGGCTTCAATTTTTTCTTGGAGCTGCCCCTGTTGTTCTATAAGTTGCTCCATTTCTTGGGGCGATATATCCTCGCCGAGGCGCGCGCTCACCGCTTCGTATCCGGACAGCAGGGTCATGACTTCTTGGCAGCCTTCTTCAACAATTTCTTTGACTGTTTTGTGCTGATCGAGCTGGGGTTCTTGTTCGAGAAAACCAACTGAGTAGCCTTTCGCAAAGGTGATTTCTCCCAGATAATCCGTGTCGACTCCGGCAATAATGCGCAGCAGGCTGCTTTTGCCGGAGCCGTTGAGCCCGAGCACGCCGATTTTGGCCCCATAAAAGAAAGACAGGTAAATGTCTTTGAGAACGTGGCGCTTCGGTGGATGCACCCGCCCCACGCCGATGAGTGAAAAGATGATCTTCTTGTTGTTTACTGAATTACTCATAGTTAACTACTTGAATCCATTACTTTTTTACGTGTGCGTAACTGACTATACCAGTTACGTGAGCTGAAACCCTACCTGCTCAATGCCCGGTAACTTAAATTCCAGAAGCCGCTCGGCAGCTTGACGTAGCCCGTGCCGTCTTCGTCGGTGCCGTAGGTGTCGTGTGTCAGTGTGATCTGCTGAGTAACGCCGTGTCGGGTCAGTGTGGTTTGCATGGGGTCGCTCCTTTTGTTTGTTATGTCCGTCTTAATGTTTATTATAATAAGGAACTAAGGAACTAAAGTTAATAGGGTAACTAAAGAAAACTAGACTGACGGTAACAGGTGTATAAAGGAATAAGGAAGGACAAGAAATATGCCGAGTAATCTACCGAAGGAAGGCATGAGGAGGATGACGGTTGACATGCCGGACAACCTCTTCTTCGCATTGAAAAAAGAGTCCTTAGAACGGGAAATGAGAGGGCAGAGAGTCTCTGTCTCACTGTTGATCCGTGAGGCTGTTGAGGCCAAATTCAAGCCGAAGAAGAAGGGGAAGTAAGGCGCTATGCACCTAGACAGCTATATTGGAAAATCCGTTCGTGTGAATCTTCAAGCCGCTTTTTAACGCAAAACAAGGCTCAGCTCACGAACATCAGCCAGGCTTCCTACGATGAATATAAAGAGGCTGGGATCTATACCACATGTAGCAAAAGTCATCGCTGTGGATGAGCTTGGTCTCTGGCTAGAAAACAACGCATGGAAACTTGAGCAGGAGGACGGTTCATTCAAGTCGCATACGCTCCAGTATTTGGTGTTATGGCGTTATGTCTTGTCCGTTGGGACCTTTCCAGATGATACGCTAGCTCTCGACAACCCTCCCCCTCCCCGCACCCAAGAAGACGCGCCCATGACCACGACACTTCCCGCTGCGCGCATAGAGCAGCAGATACACCTGATACGAGGGCACCGGGTGATGCTGGATGCGGATTTGGCCGACGTGTACCACGTGAGCACGAAGCGCTTCAACGAGCGGGTCAAGCGGAATATCAACCGCTTCCCCCTGGACTTTGTGTTTCAGTTGTCTTTCCGGGAGTTTAGAGACTTGAGGTCGTAGATTGCGACCTCAAGATGGGGCGGTCGGCGCACGCCACCCTATGCGTTTACTGAGCATGGGGCAGTCATGGCGGCGTCAGTGCTCAATAGTCCGGTCGCTGTGGAGGCAAGTATTCAGGTTGTCTGCACCTTCGTCCGTCTCCGTGAGATGCTCGCAACGCATGACCAGTTAAGTCGGAAACTCGACGCGATGGAAAAGAAGTATGACGACCAGTTCAGCGTGGTGTTCGATGCGATCCGGCAACTGATGACCCCCGAGCCGAAAAAGAGCCGGCGCATTGGATTTGCAGGGCCGAAGGTGAAGAAGAAGGGGAAGTAATAATGGATATCGGCACGATCACAGCCGCACTGGGGTCCGTCAAGACGGCCGCAGAACTGGCGAGGCTCATGAAGGGGAGCGTCGTTTCGTTAGAGAAAGCGGAAGTTAAGTTACAGCTGGCTGAGCTCCTCAGCGCCCTGGCAGACGCCAGGATACAGATTGCTGATGTACAGCAACTTTCTGATTGACAAAGATAATCAAATCCGGGAGCTCAAAGCGAGTGCTGACCTCGCGGATAGACTGCACTACGAAGCGCCTTGCTATTGGCTTGATAAGCCTCAAGGAAGAGACGGCCCTTTTTGTCAACGTTGCTATGATACCGACGACAAGCTGATCCGGCTTATTTCGCAACGTTCGAACGTTAGAGAAGGCTACATCTGCAAGACATGTGACAGGTGGGACAGAAGTAAAGAAAGTGGGCAACGCGGACTAGCGCGCCTAGTGCGAACCTAAGCCCAAGAAGAAGGGGAAATAGGGGTTACTGGTCAAAGGGAGATTACAGGGGGCACTTCATCCAGGCTTAATTCCAAAATGGAAATGGACCCATCTGTCGCGATATTCATTGGCCTTATTCTAACTGCTGTGGGAGGTTTTTCGGCCACTCGTTTACAGAATCAGCATCAAATTGAATATGAGGGACAGCTTCGTATGAGAAGCGATGAAATCGCAGATCTTAACAGAGAAATTGCGGGGCGTGTGACAGGCGGGGATGGGTATTGTTATTTTGAAATCAGTCGCGCTCCAAAAGGAGACGACCTCTTTCTCGTTTTAGCTCCACACGGTAAATACCCCCTTTACGATGTAGAATTTCGCCTCGTCGATGTTCAATTATTCGAACAAATAGCAGACGACATTGAGGCGGGAGACTTTGAGAAACTTTCTGAATCTGAGATAAAAAGGCATATAGGCACTTTACCCCCTAAACAGGCTCGTATGCAGGGGCGCCTGTGGCTTCCGTCCGACCGCGACTATTATGCATACAACGTCTTTATGGGAGCACGGAATGGCTTTTTCTCGCAGATCATTAGACTTCGACTGGTTAATGGTAAATGGAAGTGCGCCACCAAGGTCTTTGGAGGAGGTGGTGAAGATGCCGAACTCATTTTTGAACATGCAGAGCCGGATTTCCCCCTAGATGCAGCAGGAGAGCCTCGATGGTAGAAATGCTCCTGGAGGAACGAGAGGCCGTCGAGGCGATTGCCCACGGCGTCCTAGAGGTGCATTGCCACCGCAACGATTGGGTGCTCCACGTACATCAGCGCACGGGGAAAGCGTTTAGGAAAGTCGGGAGCCGCTAGGGCTTCTCGTCTAAGAGCCTCGGAGTAGTACGTCTAAGGGCTCACCTCCAATTTTGAGTTCGCAATTCTTATCCCGAAAATGTCCCCTAAAATTGCGAACGCTATTTTCTCCTAACTGCTGAAAATTGCGCCACTTTTACGAAAACCTATGAAACTTTCTGGCGGTTTGTTCGATTTGACCCGTGATGGCAATAAGCCCGACCCCTATGACGGTCTGAGTTACGCTGGCAGCTACCGTTGCCCATATTTGCGCCCATTCGGCTGTCATTGCGTCCTCCTGTCTGTGATATTCTCTGTCATTCCGGCCCGTGTTTCAACCTCTTTTTATCCCCGGTCAGCCCGTCCCTTGCAGCGGCTTAGCTCTGGCCTGTAGGTGAACGCCTACAACCTTGTGGACAAATGTTCCTCAGGTAGATGTCCCTTCTCTACCAAAGCGTAATGAAACTCATACTGCTGCCGAGCAGTGGCCCACCGGCATCGGCATTGCACCTTTGAGACCCTAGAGACGGCTACCCGCAGCCTACCGGAGTGTGCACCTCCGTCGTGATATCAGTCACACTCCCCGCGGTCAGGTGAGAAAATGGGCCCTCACGGCTTGCCCGACGCGAGGACAACGGCAAGCGCGAAAGCGCACAGGAGAGATACGTATGGCTAAGAACTCATTGTGGACACGCACCCATCAACACAGGAAGCAGCAGCGATATCCACTGCTCGCACTCGGCGTTCTCTGTCTTCTCGGGACGAGCACTGTGGCGGCGCAGGCAGCATTTCGTCAGCAG
>CAUZQN010000101.1:0-7581 GCA_963581605.1 uncultured Binatia bacterium (SeqCode) | reverse complement strand
GAGAAAGGCAGAGGCGCGTGCCCTTCAGCCCAAGAGCATACTCTGAAAACACGCGACACATGAGAGACGCAAGAGCAGCACTCGAAAGAGCAGCCCTCATGGAGAGCAGTCTTTTCGCCTAGACACAGAACTTTGAGAATACTTTGCTACGCTACGGTGCAGGGGGGGCAAGGGGAGCAGGATCGGCGCCGCCTTGTGTCGAAGGAAGAGCAGGGCCAGCCAGATTAGACAATCCCTGCTCGGCTTGCCATGCGGCGAGGTCTATGAGTGCACGCTGTGCCAAGGCGCGCTTTTTCTCACGACCGCGCAAGCGGCGGGACAGTCCAGGGAATAGACCATAGTTGACATTCATGGGCTGGAAGTCTTTCCGCTCAGGATCAGTCACGTAGGCAAGCATTGAGCCCAGCGCAGTTGTTCGTGGCAGCGTCAACAGGTCCTCCCCTTTGACGTGAAGCCCGGCATTTCTCCCGGCCAGCCAGCCAGCCGCAGCAGATTCCAGATAGCCTTCAACGCCAATCATTTGGCCCGCAAAGAATAAGTCGTTACGCTGTTTGAATTGGAGCGTGGGTTTGAGCAAGCGCGGAGATTCAATAAACGTGTTGCGATGCAGGCTACCTAAACGAACAAACTCGGCGTTGCCGAGCCCTGGGATCATCCGGAAGATCCGGCGTTGCTCCGGATAGGTCATCTTGGTTTGGAAGCCGACCAGACCCCACAGAGTTCCAGCCCGGTTGTCTTGCCGAAGCTGTACCACCGCGTATGGGCGCTCTCTCGTCCGGGGATCGGTCAAACCAACCGGCTTCATCGGCCCATAGGCTAAGGTGTCTTTGCCCCGACGGGCCATTTCTTCGATGGGCAAACAGCCTTCGAAATAAATACAGCGTTCAAATTCCTTCTCCGGAACTTTCTGCGCGGCCAGGATCTGCTCGATGAGCTGATAGTACTCGTCACGCGAGAGCGGGCAGTTCAAATAATCATCACCACCGTAGCCATAGCGTGACGCCCGAAATGCAAGACTTGAATCAATCGACTCAGCTGTCACAACGGGAGAGATGGCGTCGTAGAAATATAAATACTCTCGGCCAAAAAGCACTCGGAGTTGATCCGAAAACGCCGGCGAGGTCAGTGGACCACTGGCAATGACGGTTGGTCCTGACGGAATAGTCCGGACTTCTTCGCGTCGCAGCTCAACGAGGGGCTGAGCGGCCAAGGCATCCGTAATATACTGGGCAAAAACATCGCGATCGACCGCTAATGCCTGCCCGGCTGGAACACGGGCCCGATCAGCCGCAGCCATCACCAACGATCCTAAGCGGCGCATTTCCTCTTTGAGTAAGCCCACAGCGGCTTCAAGCGCAGCACTCCGAAAGGAATTTGAACACACCAGCTCAGCAAGTTTGTCAGTATGGTGGGCATCCGTAGGACGGACCGGACGCATTTCATACAACCGCACAGCAACGCCCTGCTGGGCCAACTGCCAGGCCGCCTCGCTTCCGGCTAAACCACCACCGACAACGCTTACAGTCTGCATAGCGGTTCTATAGCCTGCCCTTACACCCTTTGAAAGTGGACCATAAAAAAAGGCGGCCTGGTGAGGCCGCCCTTACGTTTTCATGCCTCAAGTCTATTTGCTCTATACAACTGCCTCAGCTTGCCTGAGCCATTTCTGCAGCAGCCGGCTCAGCGCCTTCTTGCTCGGTACTCTCCTGCTCGACGCTCTCCTGCTCCACACTGACTTGGTAGTGACATTCCTCGCGCACACAACGCCGCGTTGTCCCAGCCCGTTTGGTTGTCTTTTCCACAACAAAAGGAGCCTGACACTCCGGACAAGGTTCAGCTATGGGCCGATCCCAGAGTGCGTATTTGCACTTAGGGTAGCGATTACAACTATAAAAGACTTTGCCCCGGCGCGAGTATTTCTGTTGGATCTCTCCTTCTTCACACTCGGGACATTTTATGCCCAACGACTGGGCCGCAGGTTGGCCTATCTTCTTGACGTTTTTACATTCCGGATAGCCCGAGCAGCCGAGAAATTTCCCATACCGGCCGTGGCGGATCTGCATCGGACGATCACACTTTTCACACTTCTCGTCGGTCAGGACGTCTTCCTTTTCCTGCATCACGATCTCACCCTTATCGTCCCGAGTGAAATTGCGCGTCGATTTACATTCTGGGTAATTTGAACACGCTAGAAACTCCCCGTTACGCCCCCAGCGTATCGTCATCTTGCCGTCTTCACATTCCTCACAAGAAATATCCGTTGGCTCGCCCGTGCCTTTGACATCACGCATTTCCTTGTCGGCTCTCGCCAAATCCAAAGCAAACGGTGTGTAAAATCGTTCAATCGCGCGACGCCAGTCCTCCTCGCCCTCTTCGATCTGATCGAGCACGGCTTCCATACCTGCGGTAAATTCCGCGTTCAGAATGTCAGGAAACGATTCAACCAATAAATCAGTGATCAGCATCCCCAAGTCGGTTGGACGCAAGCGCCGTTGTTCGCCTTCGACAACGTATTCTTTGTTCAAGATCGTACCCATGATGGAGGCATAGGTTGACGGGCGACCAATGCCTTTATCTTCCAGCTCTTTGATCAACGTCGCTTGGGTAAAGCGGGGCGGTGGCTGGGTGAAGTGCTGGTTGGGAGTCACTTTGTGCAGGGTCAGCCGTTCACCCTCGGTCAATGCCGGCAGTCGTTTTTCTGTATCATCATCTTCTTCCGTCTTATCGTCCTTGCCCTCCATATAGACGCGTAAGAAACCGTCAAAGCGTAGCACCTGTCCGCTTGCCCGAAAAATACATCCGTTGGCCGCTATATCCACGCTCGTTTGTTCAAATTGGGCCGAAGCCATTTGGCTGGCCATAAACCGGTTCCAGATCAGCGTATACAGGCCCAGTTCTTCCTTTTTGAGATAGGGGGCGACTGTATTGGGTGGATTTTCAAGCGAGGTGGGCCGAATGGCCTCATGCGCTTCCTGGGCAGCTTTGCCGGACCGAAAAGAGGGTGGCTTCGCAGGCACATACTCCGCCCCGTACGTCTCTTCTATATGCGCACGGGCCGCCGTAGTCATTTCTGGCGAGATACGAGGCGAATCGGTCCGCATATAGGTGATCAAGCCAACCGCGCCTTCGTCGCCCAACTCCACCCCGGCATATAAACGCTGCGCAATACCCATGGTCCGCGACGGCGAATAGCCGAGTTTGCGCGAGGCTTCTTGTTGCAAACGCGAGGTAATGAACGGGGGAGCCGGATTCCGCTTGCGGTCTTTTTTCTCGATCTTCTGAACCGTCCAATGCGATCCATTCAGACCCGAAAGAATTTTCTGGGCTTCTTCTCCGTTTTCAATCCGAAACTTCTTATTATCAACCTTTTGATCACCAACCTTGAAGAGGTTGGCTTCAAACACTGGTGGCACAGCGCCTTCCAGTGCAGCCGTAATCGACCAGTATTCCACAGCCACAAAGGCACGAACGGCGCGCTCGCGATCGGTAATGATACGCACGGCGACGGATTGTACTCGGCCGGCCGACAGACCGCGACGCACTTTTTTCCATAACAGCGGACTGATCTGATAGCCGACTAACCGGTCAAGCACCCGGCGTGCGACCTGGGCGTCGTAGCGCTTTTGGTTCAGTTCAGCAGGATTTTTAATCGCTTCTTGGACCGCTTTTTTCGTAATTTCATTCAGCAGGACGCGGTGTATCTTTTGGCCGTTCGTGCCGAGCTTTTCTGCAATATGCCAGGCAATGGCCTCGCCCTCACGGTCCGGGTCTGAAGCCAGAAAGATATGCTCCTTGCCTTTGGCCGCTTTCTTGAGTTCGTCAACAATCTTGGCCTTACCATGGATGACTTGGTATTCGGCAGTAAAGCCGTTCTCAATATCAACGCCGAGTTTGCTCTTGGGCAGGTCCATAATATGCCCAACCGAGGCTTTGACCTGATAGCCACGGCCTAGATATTTTCCGATCGTCCGCGCTTTGGCCGGGGATTCAACAATCACCAGGTTCTTCGCCATACTTACATTCCTCTTGCTTCGCTTCCTCTCGTAGAAGCGAAATACATTCCCGGGAGTTGGGCAACCAATCCTTTTAATTCTAACCCAAGCAGCACTTCAAGCACACGTGCGGTCTCAAGCCCACTCCCAGTAATTAATGTATCAACGTGTAGCAGCTCTTCTTCAAACAGTCGAAACAGCACCTCTTCGTCCGGCTCTAAAGGGACGACCGGCATGACTTTCGCAGGCTGGCCGACCGGCACGAGGCTAAGTGCAATCTCGCTCAGCATATCATCAATATTTTCAACAAGTTTCGCGCCGGCCTTAATAAGACGGTGTGGACCACGGCTGCGGCTCGCCGTAATCGGACCAGGAACGGCAAACACCTCACGGTTTTGGTCCAGCGCACACTGGGCCGTGATCAATGATCCACTCTTTTCCGTTGCCTCCACAACAACCGTGCCGAGACTCATGCCACTAATGACCCGATTCCGATAGGGAAAATTCCCGGCCTCGGGCCGACTGCCAAGGGCAAACTCCGACACGACCGCTCCATTCTTCGCAATATGCTCTGCCAACGCTTTATGCTCACGTGGGTACACTACGTCAAGCCCCGAGCCTAAAACAGCAATGGTCCGGCCGCCGGCCTCGAGAGTTGCCTGATGGGCCGCGGCATCAATACCACGTGCCATCCCGCTCACGACGCTGATCCTCCGGGCAGCAAGTTCCTGGGCGAGCTCGCGTGCCACCCCGCGTCCATATGCACTGGCCATCCGGGCGCCCACAATGGCGATTGATACCCCATATTCCGGAACAAAGCCCCCCTGCACATAGAGAAAAGGGGGCGAGTCATGTATCTGCCTGAGCCTGTCCGGATATTCGTCGTCTGTTCGTGTGACCAAACGCGCCCCAACCTGTTTCAGCCCGTCGAGTTCAGCCTCAACGTCCGGCCATTGGTCGAATGCAGTAATGCTTTGTGCAACACGTGAGCTGACACCAGTTTCTATCAGCGCAGCCGTGGAGGCGTTCAAGACCGCCTGTGGTGAGGTAAAATTATCCAGCAATTGACGATACGTAACATTTCCGACACCGTGTACCATGCGGAGTGCGATCCAGTAGCTCTCCTGTGTCTGGGTATCGCGATTATCCGCTGGGCCTTCCATAGCTCTTCTCGCTCGCATCCTTACTATGGTCGTTCAAACCGCTTTGTATGCTGACAGAACACGTTACTGTAAAAAATCATGGCACAAAGTAATAATAGGCGCAAATGTACGCCCACCCTTGCCGATAAGGAAGAGCCTTTGCTACAAATCAGCATCCACACAGCAGATAGCATTCAGCGCAACGTATAATAAAAGACTTTCCCGTATGCCAACCATACAACAGCTCTTAGAGAAAAAGACCGCTCAGGCTATTGCTGCAGTCAGCGGTATAACAGCGCCAGCCATCGTCACCCCGGCGACTAATCCGAAATTCGGCGATTATCAAGCAAACGGCGTCATGGCTGTGGCTAAAGCGCAGAAACAGAATCCGCGCAAACTAGCCGAAGCCGTGATTGCCGAACTCAAGCCGGACGATATTCCTGCGACCTGGGACCTTGCCGGCCCCGGCTTCATCAATTTCCACCTTGATCCGCACTGGCTGGGGCAAACCATGCTCTCTACCGCGCGTGACGAACACCTCGGCGTGGAACCCGCCGCTGATCCGGAGAGCATTGTCGTGGACTTTAGTGCCCCGAATGTGGCGAAATCCATGCACGTCGGCCATATCCGTTCAACGATCCTGGGAGACACTCTTACCCGTATTCTGCGCTTCCTGGGCCATCGCGTGACGACGGACAATCATCTGGGTGATTGGGGCACCCAGTTTGGGATGTTGGTCGTCGGGTATCGCTCGTTTCTTGATCAAGCTGCATACGAGCGCGATCCTCTGTCTGAAATGGAACGGATGTATAAAGAGGTCCAGGCCAACACTAAGACCGACACAACGCTTGCAGACAGTGCTCGCGCAGAGCTGGCCAAGCTGCAGCAAGGGGATGCAGACAATACGGCCTTGTGGAATGAATTTATGCAGGTCTCACGTCAGGCGTTCGAGCGCATCTATGACCGCCTTGACGTCACATTTGATCATTGGCTGGGGGAAAGCTTCTATAACTCCATGCTTGCGGATGTGGTCCGGGAACTCCAAGACAAAGGCATCGCCCGACCCAGCGAAGGCGCAATCTGTATCTTTTATGATACCGACTCAGATCTCGCCGACACGCCATTCCTGATCCAGAAACAGGACGGCGCATTTCTGTATGCCACCACAGATCTGGCTACGATCAAATATCGTGCGACAACCTTCCAGCCGGATCGCATCGTGTATGTCACCGACAGCCGCCAACAGCTCCATTTTCGTCAGCTTTTTGCTGCTGCGCGAACCTGGGGATATGACATGCGCCTGGAACATATCTACTTCGGTACGATCCTCGGAGAAGACGGCAAGCCGATTAAAACCCGTGAAGGAGAACCGATAAAGCTCACCGCTCTGCTGGACGAGGCGGAAGAACGGGCGCTGGCTGTTGTCCGAGATAAGAACCCTGGTCTGCCGCAAGAAGAGCAGGCGCATATAGCGAGAGTCGTGGGTATCGGGGCGGTCAAATATGCGGATCTGATGCAGAACCGCACTATGGACTATCGCTTTAGTTGGGATAAGCTGCTCGCCTTGGATGGCAATACGGCCCCCTATCTGCAATACGCGTATGCCCGTATTCGTTCGATCTTCCGTAAAGGCGGTCTGACCGACTGGCAGCCCACGCCAGACATGCCGGTCCACCTGCTTGCGCCCGAAGAACAAAGCCTAGCCAAATATATGCTCCGCTTTGGCGACGTGCTGCTCGAAGTCGAGCGCTCGTATAAACCCAATTTGCTCGCAAATTTCTTGTACGAACTCGCCACTCAGTTTAATCTTTTCTATCAAGCCCATCCGGTTCTTAAAGCTCCGGAGGATCGTCAGCCGACGCGGCTGTTGCTGTGTAGTCTAACCGCGCGGTATTTGAAAACCGGGCTTGAGCTACTAGGAATAGAGACGCTGGAGGCGATGTAGACTAAGACTGCGTCCAACAGTCAGGAGCATCATATGGCCGAAACACGACACACAGAAGGTCCGGTTTCTATCGCGTACGATATGCAAGGCAAGGGCCCGTTAGTGGTTTTCCTGCACGGTATTGGCGGAAATCGCCTGAATTGGACGGGCCAGCTTGTACACTTTGGGAGTCGCTTTTGTGCTGCGGCATGGGATGCACGCGGCTATCTCGGCAGTGACGATTCCCCTCAAACGCTGCAATTCGGCGACTTCGCGGATGACCTGCTGCGTCTCCTCGATCAGCTCAAAGTCGAACAAGCCCATCTGGTGGGACTGTCTATGGGCGGCATGATTATTCAAGACTTTTACGGTCGTTACGCTGATCGTGTCGCCACGCTCGCATTAGTAGATACTTCTTCAGGCTTCGGCGCAGCATCAGAGGAAGTCAAACAGGATTTTCTTACGCGGCGCCTTGCACCACTCGAAAAAGGTTTGACCCCGGCCGACATTGCCCCTGAAGTGG
>CAUZQN010000100.1:0-7626 GCA_963581605.1 uncultured Binatia bacterium (SeqCode) | reverse complement strand
GATTGTATGCCAAATGCCACAGCCTTGTCACCCTGAGCCCTTCGATTGCACTCAGGATAAACTCCGCGAAGGGTCTCTCCGAGAGATTCTTCGCGCTGCTCAGAATGACAGAAAAGGGGAAGATAATTCTTCGATACCTTACTCCAGCGGTAATCCATACAATTTTGACGCGTTATCACGCACGATCTTCTGCTTGTCCGCTAGCGGAACATCCTGAAAGGCTTTTTCTAGCGCGTCCTGGGTATGCGGGAACGTTGATGCCTGGTGCGGATAGTCGGTAGACCACATAAAATGATCCGCTCCACCCGCCAGGTTATACGTCTTGAGGCCCATCGGATCATCAATAAAGGTCGCGTACATCTGGCGCTGGAAATATTCACTCGGCTTGAGTGAGAGCTGAACCCCATAACCTTCTTTAAAGCGGCGATAATACTTATCCGCTCGCTCCAAGAGATGTGGTACCCAGGCAATATCACCTTCCGCCGACACAAACTTGAGGGTAGGGAATCGTTCCAAAACCCCGCTAAAGATGAGCCGCAGGAAAGAGTGCTGCATTTCACTCGGTCGGATAATCATACGCACATATAACTCAGCAATATCGGTCTCATCCTGCTGGCTATCTTTGCTGCGCCCGGTTGCCAGATGGAGAGACAGTGGCATGTCGAGTTCCTGAGCGGTTGCCCAAAAAGGGTCATAGGCAGACGAACCATAGGGTTGGTCGTCCGGCGGCGAGGCCCAGATCATCGCCCCCTTGAGCCCCATCTTTTTGCAGCGTTCAAGTTCTTTGCGGCCTTGCTCAATATCAAACAGAGAGATGAGCCCCAGACCGGCGAACTTCTTCGGATCGTAACGACAAAACTCAGCCAGCCAGTCGTTATACACCCGAAAGCAGGCTTCTTGCAGCGCAGCATCTTCGAGCCAGAACAGAACAAAGGCGCAAGTCGTGTACAGCACTTCGGCTTGGACGCCGTCCATCTCCATATCTTTGAGCCGCGCGGCCGGATCAAAGCCGCCGGGGAGGGCATCTTCCAAGCCGGTTTCCATAAAATCTTTATTAAATGTCTGCCCGGCCGCAAATGCCCCTGAGACTCGGAAAGGAGGTAGGTCTTCGCATACAAAGAAATGGCCCTTTTTATCACCGGGGTCTTTGACCACACGCGGGGCACGGTCGCTGAACTGTTTATCAATACCGTCCACCCATAGCCTGGGCGGCTCGCACATATGAGAGTCGGCAGAAATGATCTTATACGTCACAGAGAGTCCTCCTCACACTTCGAGTTCAATCACCCGCCCGTCCCGCTTCTTCATATCCACAAATTCCACATACGACCGCACAGCATGCGCCTGCTCAATTTTGCCTTCCATTTCACCTGCGGGACTACTGCCTTCTCCCTCGTTCTTACGAGTAATGTTAATAAACGAACATTCTGTGCCCAGGGTCAGGGCGTTATGCCACGTGCCTTTATAAATGAAGGCAGCCTGACCAGCATCAACGTTGAAGGCCGCAACCTTGTCGTACTCAAGCTCATACGCCTCAGGCCCGCCGTCACGATTGCTCGGCGGTGGCGCAACAACCAGGATTAAAGAGCCTTGCACGGGAATAAAGGTTTGATTGTAAGAGAAATGAATGGCCATCTGATCCATGATTTTGGCATTTGGGCGATAGTAAAAAGAGAGCAATTCCATAGCTACCTTGCCCTCTTCAGTTTCGGGGTAGATCAGCTTTTTGCGTTCCAGGACCTCCCCGTAGGCTTGAAAAGCTTCAGACGTCAACGGTTTGATCTTGACTTTGACTGTTTCTCCCATCGAAGGACCCTCCTTAATACAAATCAGGATTTTTCTCAGAAAGCCGCAGCATAACAAAGCGTCTGACCTCAGAACAGAGCTTCGCCTGTCTTTGCCCATTTATTCATAGGCTCTACTCGCAATAGACGATGAGAGTAACCCACCATCCACAAGCAACGTCTGACCACGAATAAACTCCGCGTCCTCAGAACACAGAAATGCGGCGACTGCCGCAATATCCGCTGGTCGTCCTGCACGGCCTGCCGGTGTGTTCGGCACCACATCACGCACATACTGCGCATACCCATCCTCACCGCCGGCATACATTTTGGCAGAGTCGGTTTCGATCAGGCCGGGGTTAATCCCGTTGACGGCAATCCCACGCGGCCCCAATTCGTGGGCCAGATACATCGTCATATTTTCCAACGCGGCCTTGGCAGCGCCGAGCAGACCGTGACCTGACAGCATCCGGAGTGAATCAATCCCTGAGATAGTAACGATCTTGCCCCTGCGGCCTGCCATAAGCGGAACAGCTTCTTGGGTCGCGACCAGGAAGCCCTTGATCGTAAGATCAAACGTGCGCGTCACGTTATGTTCACCTTGTTGCAGCAGTGGACGAAATGCCGTGGCAGCCGCATTGGCGACAAGAATATCAAGATAACCAAATGAGACTTTCACCTGCTGAAACATGGCTCGAACGGCATCCCCATCGCTCAGATCAGCCTGTATGGAAAGCGCGTCTGAGCCGAGCTTCTTAATCTCGGCTACAACGGCCTCGGCCTCAGCAATGTTTCGACGATAATTGACGACGACGTTTGCGCCTTCCGAGGCCAGCCGCAGGGCAATAGCCCGGCCAATGCCACGCGAGGAACCAGTGATAAGGGCCACTTGATCTTTAAAACGCATATCTTTATTTCCGAAACTTGGAAAAATCGACCGGACGCCTTTCGTTAAAGGCATTCACGCCCTCAACGGCTTCATCCGTGTTGTAGTACAGCTCAAGCCCACTCATGGCCATATTCGAGATGCCACCAATATGGGCGGTGTCCGCATTAAATGAATATTTGAGAAACTTGAGCGCAGTGGGACTTTTCTGCAATAGCTCATTCGCCCATGAGCGAGCTTCGTCCATGAGCGTATCGGCGGGGAACACAGCATTCACCAGCCCCATGTCTTTGGCCTCTTCAGCCGTGTACTGGCGGCAGAAATACCAAATCTCACGCGCTTTCTTCTCCCCGACAATGCGGGCCAGATACGCACTGCCATAGCCCGCGTCAAAGCTGCCCACCCGAGGCCCCGTCTGTCCAAATCGGGCCGTATCAGCGGCAAGAGAAATATCACACAAGACGTGCAGCACGTGTCCACCGCCAATAGCAAAGCCGTTTACCGCCGCAATCACCGGCTTAGGAATATTGCGAATAATATTATGCAGCGCTTCAACATTCATCTCATGCCCGGCGGAGCTGGTATCGTAGCCTTCGGCGCCGCGTTCACTCTGATCGCCGCCAGCGCAAAAGGCTTTGTTCCCTTCACCCGTGAGAATCACCACACCAATCGAATGATCCCACCAGGCATCCTGAAAGGCCGCAATCAGTTCATCAACGGTCAGGGTCCGGAAGGCATTGCGCACCTGCGGACGGTTAATGGTTATGGTCGCAATGCCCTCGTTTTTTTCATACACGATATCTTCAAATTGCATGCTGCTCCCTCCTTATAATTACTAAACATCAAGGGCGATCACATGGGATCGCCCCTACACAAATATATTTAGATCATTGGTTTTCGTCACCCCGCCATGGTCAATCCACCACTCACCGATAACACCTGGCCGGTCACAAAATCCGCATCCGGCGAGGCAAAAAACGCGACCGCATTCGCAATCTCTTCCGGCTGGCCTAAACGACGGAACGGGACCGCGCGCGTCATGGCTTCAATAATCCGCTCGCCTTTTTCCCCCGCAGTCACTTGTTGCAGCAGCGCGGTATCGGTCGGACCGGGACACACGACATTGACCGTGATCTTGGCGCGGGCCAATTCACGCGCGAGCGTTTTTGAGAAGCCGATAATGCCCGCCTTGCACGCCGAGTAGACGGCTTCTCCGGTTGAACCCACGCGGCCCGCGTCAGAGCTAATGGAAATAATCTTTCCCTGCTTACGTTCGACCATCTGGGCGGCAACGGTGTGACAAAAATTGATCGGACCGCGTAGATTAATCGCAATCACCTTGTCCCAGGTTTCCGGCTGACTCTGCAGAAAGGGTTCCATCTTGTCCCAGCCAGCGTTATTGACCAGTACGTCTATCGGCCCCCACGTGTCGGTGATCTGTTGGACACAGGCTTGGACTTGATCGAGCTGTGTAACGTCGGTCTTGATAACCAACGCTTGCTCGCCTGTATCCGTAATATGTGCGGCAGTTTTCTGGGCTTCTTCCTCTAAGATATCGGCAATGGCGATTTTGGCCCCTTCGTCGGCCAGCCGCAAACAGATCGCCCGGCCTATGCCTCGACTGCCCCCGGTGACAAGCACAATTTTGTCTTTGATGCGCATGTGTTTACCCTCCTGCTCTGAAAAGCCGCGTCATATTAGCCGACCACGTCGGATATCCATTAGTCACCAGGGAGATCATGCGTTGCCCCAGCTGGAAAGAACGCCAAGTTTTCTGCTGCGTCGGCATCAGCACAGCGGCGGACGGAGTCCTGGAATTCACGCCGCAACCAGCGAGGAGCATCTTCCTGCTCTGTCAAGTCGGCCAGCGATGCGGAGTCATCAAGAGCAACGCCCGGCAAAAGCCCTTTTCCCCTGACGGTTGTCAGCCGGATACGTGTCTTTGTTTGTTTCCACTGATGTCGAGCAATTTCTTCTCGGAGTGCGCCCTCAACAACGTCGGTAAGCGTTCGGCCAGTCTCTGCAGCAAGCGCCTTAGCCGCTTTGAGTAATTCATCATCAAGACGAATTCTGATTCTCATACCTGGGAGGATAGAAATGAAGCATTCGTATGTCAAACGCTTATCAATAAAGCACCTTGGCTCAACGCTCAAAATCATTATAATAAGCACTCTTGAGGAGGCTGCATGTTGCTCGACACCTTTCAGCGACCGGTGAAAGACTTACGCATTTCGGTGACGGACCGGTGTAACTTCCGCTGCACGTATTGCATGCCGTTGGACGACTACGACTGGCTGGCAAAGAGCGAGATCCTGACGTTTGAAGAAATTACTCGCCTCGCGCGTTTATTCGTCCAGCTCGGGGTCGAAAAGATCCGGTTGACAGGCGGCGAGCCGCTGGCTCGTCGGGACCTTGAACTGCTCGTGGCAAGCCTGTCGGCAATCGATGGCTTGCGCGACATCTGTCTCACCACCAATGGTTCAACATTGGCGGAGAAAGCCGCCGTCCTTAAAGCTGCAGGTCTGCGCCGGATTAACGTCAGCCTGGACAGCCTCAAACCGGATCGTTTTCGGCAGATCACAAAACGCGGCGACCTCAAGAAAGTCCTCAACGGACTGTTTGCTGCCAAAGAACAAGGTTTCTCTCCGATTAAGATCAACGCGGTGATCGAACGTGGCGTGAATGACGACGAAATAATTGACTTGGTTGCCTTCTCGCGTGAACACAGTTTTGCCATACGTTTCATTGAGTTCATGGATGTGGGCAATGCCAATCACTGGCAGTCGAACAAAATTGTATCCAAACAAGAAATCATACACACGATCAACATGCGCTTCCCATTACAGGAAATAGGCAGAAAGGGCGGCAACGCCCCGTCAGTAGATTATCAGTGCGTAGACGGTGTGGGGGGAGATATTGGGGTGATCGCCTCGGTCACTGAACCATTCTGTTCGTCGTGTACGCGTGCCCGGCTCACAGCTGACGGCAGACTCGTGACCTGCCTCTTCGCCAGTACAGGCCACAATCTCAAAGTGCTGCTGCGCGGCGGCATGACGGACGAAAAGCTGCTCGATGTCCTGCGTAACATCTGGTTGAAGCGCAAAGATCGCTATTCAGAAGAACGCCTGGCCGCCTTGCACTCCGGGGCCGGTTACGATCCCAAAGAACACAAAAAGATTGAGATGATTAGTTTGGGCGGGTAGAGTTTTGGGTGCGTGGGACACACCCTCCGATTCCCTGTCAGAAAGTCGTAGACAACTCAGGCAGCACCGCTAGCGTCTTGAGGTTATAGATCTCGACCGACCCGACTCTATTTTCTTCGAGCTTCAGTACACCGACCGTTCCTAGTTGAGCTGAGTAATTGTGCGGATAGGTCGGGCTGCCGGGATTGATGACCAGCACGTCATCGTAGCGCCGGATACGCTCGACATGCGTATGGCCACATACAATGATGTCAGGCCGGCGATCAAAATACTGATCCATAGTGCGCTGAATAGGCCACTGGGGATATTCGTTCGGGTCTAATACATCGTGAACCAGGCCAAGCGTGTAGCCGGCACACTGTGTCACGGCGGTCTCGTGGAGCCGAGGATCGTCCGGCACGACTGCGCGTCCGCCCGAACCTTCGTCGCCATTACCGCGACACGCCAGAACGGGCGCAATTTCTTCAAGCCAGTCGAGAACTTCAATACAGTGCAGGTCACCAGCGTGTAAAATCAGGTCCATGCCCTTGAAAACCGTCCGGACTTGGCTCGGAAGTTCGGGCATGGCTTCGGGGATATGCGAATCTGCAATGAGTCCGATTTTCATGGCTATGGGCACTTCCAATGATCGCTCTGACTTTGTTGATATACCGGCTAGACATCTTAGAAGCAACGTGACAACAATGAAGATAATCGAAGATATTCGAAGACATTCGAGAATATCTTTAAGTATGACAGAGGGGAGAGAGATGTCTGCAGACCAAGAATTACATCTGCCTCTGATGACGCTCAGCGAGGAAGAGGATCTGTTTCGGAAGACGGTGCGGGAGTTTGCTGAGGAACAAATCAGACCCCACGTAATGGACATGGACCGCGAGGCTAAGATCCCGCGTGAGCTGATCGATCAACTCTTTAGCCTCGGCGTGATGGGCATCGAAATTCCTGCCGACTATGGCGGTGCCGAGTCCAGTTTCTTTATGTCGATCCTGGCAATTGAAGAACTGGCGCGCGTCGATCCAGCTGTGGCCACCTGTGTTGATGTACAAAATACCCTGGTGAACAACGCTTTGGTGCGTTGGCTCAACCCAGATCAAAAAGCCAAGTTTTTCCCGCGTCTCGCCACGGACACAGTGGGTGCCTATGCGCTCTCTGAGTCCAGTTCCGGCAGCGACGCCTTTGCCCTGCAAACGCGCGCTCGTCTGGACGGAGACACTTTTGTCCTCAGCGGTCAGAAAATGTGGACGACCAACGGTGCAGAGGCTGGTCTGTATCTGCTCTTTGCCAATGCCGCGCCAGACAAAGGGTATAAGGGTATTACCGCCTTTGTGGTGGAACGCGATATGCACGGTTTTAGCGTAGGGAAAAAAGAGGACAAACTGGGCATTCGCGCCAGCTCAACCTGTGAGTTGATTCTCGAAGACGTTCGCGTCCCACGCAGTCAGGTCGTCGGTGAAATCGGAAAAGGTTATAAAGTCGCCGTTGAGACGCTCAACGAAGGGCGGATTGGGATTGGTGCCCAGATGGTTGGCCTGGCCCAGGGTGCATTTGAGTGCGCGCTGGCCTATGCCAAGGAACGATCACAGTTTGGCCGCCCGATTGCAGATTTTCAGGCGGTCCAATTTGAGCTGGCTGAGATAGCAACCGAAATCGAAGCGGCCCGCCTCATGGTCTATAACACCGCGCGCCTGAAAGAGAGCGGACAGCCCTTTGCCCACACGGCTGCCATGACCAAATATTTCTGCTCGCAGGTCGG
>CAUZQN010000099.1:0-7688 GCA_963581605.1 uncultured Binatia bacterium (SeqCode) | reverse complement strand
CTGCCGCTCCCATAGCGAGCTGTGCCTCAAAGCCGGTTGAAACAATCATTCCGTATGTCATTCAGCCGGAAGAAATCACTCCTGGTGTGGCGACCTATTACGCCACCGTCTGTCAGGAGTGTCCGGCAGGCTGCGGCATGCTGGTCCGGACCAGAGAAGGCCGAGCCGTCAAAGTCGAAGGCAACCCGTCCCACCCGGTCAACCAGGGAGCCTTGTGCGCGCGTGGCCAAGCGTCGCTGCAAGGACTCTATAACCCAGATCGTATCCGTCAGCCGCTACATCGGAATGAAGCCGGAGACCTCGTACCGATTTCTTGGGCCGAAGCGGAAAAACTTCTGGTCAAACAGCTCCAAATGGTCCGCGAAGAAGGCAAAGCCGACACAATCAGCTTTGTATCCGGCCAACTCCCCGACAGTGTTTATAGCCTGGTCATAAAGTGGCTTGAGGAGCTGGGTTCAAATCGCCAGATCACATATGAGCCGTTTGGTTATGAGGCACTGCGCAAAGCCAGCCAGTTGTGCTTTAGCCAATCGTCCCTCCCCACGTATGACATAGCCAAAGCTCGTTTCTTGCTCAGCTTCGGTGCTGATTTTTTAGAAACCTGGCTGTCTCCAGTAGGCTATGCCAAGGCATTTGGACACATGCACAGTGCAGCAAATGCGCAAGCCGCCAAACAGGCTGGAAGATTTGTTCAGGTCGAACCTCGGCTGTCACTCACTGGGGCGAATGCCGATGAATGGATTGCCATTAAGCCTGGCAGGGAAGCCTTTCTCGCGTTGGGCATGGCCCGTCTCATTGTAGAAAACAGCCCAACAGTATCAATTTCTGCCCCAGAATATTCTGTCCAAGAAAATGAACAGCTCGCTACGCTCCTGAAACCATACACACCGGAATACGTTGCCGAGCTGACAGAAATCTCGGTTGAGACGATTCGCCGCTTGGCTCAGGAATTCACTCGCCAGAGCCCCAGTCTTGCAATTGGGGGTGGGGTGGCGGCTAGTTCTCGGGAAGAGACGGCTTCGCTTATCGCCGTTCATCTGCTGAATTATGTGGCTGGGAATATTGGCCAGACCGTCCATTTCAATCCGCCAAGCAGCCCAACATCCCAGACTAACTCCTATAGCGCCCTCTTGGCATTGATCCAAGAAATGAAGCGGGGAGAAGTCCCCCTGCTCTTACTGGCCAACACGAACCCGGCGTTTAGCCTGCCGCCATCTGCAGGCTTTGCAGCAGCCTTAGCAAAAGTCCCTTTTGTGGTCAGCTTTTCGTCCTTCCTTGATGAGACGACCGAATATGCCCATCTCGTGCTACCGGACCATACACCGTTGGAGAGCTGGGGAGATGCCTTCCCCGCAGCTGGAGTGCATGGACTGATGCAACCAGTCATGCAACCGGTGTTCGAAACGCAGGCACTGGGCGACACCCTCCTGTCTGTTGCTGCCCAGGTTGATGAGCAGCTTTCAGCGTCTCTACCGTGGAAGAGCTTCTTTGAATACTTGCAAACATCTTGGCAAGAACTCTACGACAAACGCGGCGAAACAATCGCCTTTGAAACGTTCTGGCAGGAGGCATTACAGGCAGGTGGCGTCTGGGAGCAAGGAGAATCGTCGCCGGTTCAACTCTCCCCAGCCGTGTTTGATACGGTCTTTTCTGAGCCTGCTTTCGATGGCTCAGGCTCAGAAGCGTTGACGTTCATTGCCTATCCCTCTTCTCGCTATTTCGACGGACGAGGCGCGAATAAACCCTGGCTGCAAGAGTTGCCCGATCCCATGACACAAGCAGTCTGGGATTCGTGGCTTGAGATTCATCCGGAAACAGCCGCACGACTCGGTATTGCCGAGGGGGATCGGCTCAGTGTGACTTCGCCGCACGGGACGGTCGAGGCAGCCGCGTATTTCTATGACGGTCTCCGTCGAGACAGTGTGGCGATGCCGATAGGCCAGGGACATACCAGCTACGGTCGCTATGCGCAGGGACAGGGAGCTAACCCAGTCAACTTGCTAGCCGCACAACCAGAAAAATCCTCCGGCGGCTTTTCGTGGCTTTCAACCACAGTCCAACTGACACGCACCGGCAAACGCGCCCCGCTGGTGACAACCGACGGCAGCCGCCAGCAGCTTGGTCGGGGCATCGCTCAAGTGACTGATGAGCACACTGAGCACCTCGAATCACATACAGAAAAACATTCCGTCGAACATCCCGTGTATGACATGTACCCTGCACTCAAGTACGATACATATCGCTGGGGCATGAGCATCGATCTCGCAGCCTGTATCGGTTGTGGCGCATGTGTCACAGCCTGTTATGCAGAGAATAATATTCCAGTCGTCGGCAAAGACGCGGTCGCCCAAGGCCGGGAAATGTCGTGGCTGCGTATTGAACGCTACTTCGAAGACCCTTCAGGAGAAGAGCGTGCGCCGGAAACGCGTTTCGCGCCTATGCTGTGCCAGCACTGTGGCAATGCTCCGTGCGAGCCGGTCTGCCCAGTGTATGCGACCTATCATAATCCGGAAGGGCTCAACGCCCAGATCTATAACCGCTGTGTCGGCACGCGCTACTGCGCCAATAACTGCCCGTATAAAGTCCGCCGCTTCAACTGGTTTGAAGCCGACTGGCCGCAGCCATTACATCTCCAGCTCAATCCTGATGTGACGGTGCGCGAACCAGGCGTGATGGAGAAATGCACCTTCTGCGTACAACGCATTCAAGGGGGGAAAGACCACGCAAAAGACGAAGACCGCCTCGTCCGAGATGGTGAGATCACGCCCGCCTGCGCCCAGACCTGTCCCACGCAAGCCATTACGTTCGGCAATCTGAAAGACCCCGACAGTCGAGTTTCTCAGAACTCTCAGGGGTCACGGACGTATAAAGTCTTCGAAGAACTGAATACGAAACCCGCTATTACCTACCTCAAGAAGGTCCGGCGGCGTCCTAAATAACGTTGTCATGCAGGCTCATCTCAGCTATATCCAGGTTAACCGCGACCTGCTGAAAAGTCTTCTCAGCTCACCAACCCGCATGTGGTACGCCTTGCTCGGCTGCGATCTGGTCGTGCTAGCTTTTGGGGTCTACTGCTGGATCTATCAGATCCACGCAGGAATGGGTGTGACCGGCCTAGCCCATCCCGTCGGCTGGGGCGTGTATATCACAAATTTTGTTTTCTGGGTCGGCATTGCCCACTCCGGTACGCTGATCTCAGCCGTTCTCTTTTTATTTCGAGCGCGCTGGCGCACGGCTATTGCCCGCAGCGCGGAGGCCATGACGATTTTTGCAGTCATGACTGCCGGACTGTTTCCCATCATCCACCTCGGACGGGCATGGAACTTCTACTGGCTGCTGCCCTATCCCAATCAACGCCAACTGTGGGTCAATTTTCAGTCACCCCTGATCTGGGACGCGTTTGCGATTTCGACGTATTTTGCAGTCAGCTTGATGTTTTGGTACATCGGCCTGGTACCCGACCTCGCAGCCGCCCGCGACCGCACCGCAGGCCTGCGCCAGAAGCTCTATAGCATCTTCTCTTTGGGTTGGCAGGGGACGGACCGTCAGTGGCATCACTATCTGAGTGCCTATGGCTTTTTTGCCGCGCTGGCGACGCCCCTCGTGGTGTCCGTACATAGTATCGTGTCGTGGGATTTTGCCATGGCCCTCGTGCCGGGCTGGCATAGCACTATCTTCGCTCCGTATTTTGTCGCTGGGGCTATTTTCTCCGGGCTCGCCATGGTCCTGACTTTGCTCATCCCGCTGCGTAAGATCTTTAGCCTAGAGGCCTATATCACCGACTATCACTTCGACAATCTGGGCAAAATGATTCTTCTCACCTCGCTGATTCTGACCTACTCCTACGCCAGTGAGTTTTTTGTTGCCTGGTATAGCGCCAACCCGTATGAGCGCAGCATCTTTTGGTACCGCGCGGCCGGCGACTATGCGCCACTCTTCTGGCTGATGCTGACCTGCAACTGCGCGATCCCCATGCTGCTGTGGCGGAAGTCAATTCGGACGCATACGTTGTGGCTGTTTGGGATTTCGTTGCTGATCAATGTGGGTATGTGGCTGGAGCGGTTTGTCATCATCGTCAGCTCGTTGTCGCATGAGTTTGATCCTTCAGCCTGGGGCCTGTATCAGCCCTCGTGGGTTGAGGTCGGCATAACGGTCGGGAGCTTTGCCTGGTTCTTGCTGTGGTTCTTGCTGTTTGTGAAATTCCTTCCCCTGGTATCTTTAGCCGAGGTCAAAGAGCATCTGCCACAACCGGAGACAGCACCACAACCTGTTCAGCCTATCCAACCTGCTCAGCCAGAAACACCCGCCAGTACAGAGCCGCTTACCGGGCGCGGATTAGGCCAAGGATCAGGCAAAAGATTAGGAATGGTCGGCATCTTCACCCAGCTCGACAAATTGACGGCCTCGATCACGGCTCTGCGGCGAGGCGGGTATCAAAATCTCAATGTAGTGTCACCCTTCCCCAGCCACGAGATTCAGGCCGCACTCGGCAAACACAAAAGTCCAATTCGATATTTTACCCTCATAGGCAGTTTGCTCGGGTGTGCAATCGGCTTTGCCCTACCGACCTACACCGCGCTGGACTGGCCGCTACAGACCAGCGCCAAGCCGATTGTTGCCTTGCCCGCCTTTACCATTATCGCATTTGAACTGACTATTCTTTTTGGTGCTCTGGCCACCTTCATCGGACTACTCTTGAACGCACGACTTCCATCTCGTTCGGTTGCTATCACACATGACCCTCGTTTTTCAGAAGATTGTTTTGGGCTGCTTGTCCCATGTACGACCGAGCAAACATCGGCAGTCAGACAGACACTCACCTCTAGCGGCGCACAGGAAGTATATGGCCAAGGTCTGTAATCCTCTTATCTGTCGTACGGGCATGCACACTTTTCTGCGCTGGGGGCGCCAGCTCGCATTCTTTACTGGTTTATTTTTTCTCAGCGTGCCGTCAGCCTACACCTTGCCCTGGAACGACGACATGTATTGGCAGCCGGAGCTAGAAGCAGGAACGGCTGCTCAGACACCCGCAGCACACAGCGTCCCGACAACGGGTATCGAGCCGCCCATATCGTCGCGTATCACCGACCGCATCAAGGCCGGCATCACACTACACAACCCGGTTGAGGCAACGGCGCAGTCGATTCAGAACGGCGCAGCTTTGTATCAAATTTATTGTACGCCGTGCCATGGCTCGCAAGGTAAGGGGGACGGGATCATGGTTGGGAAGGTCGTGCCGTCATCTAATTTACATACGGACCGGATGAAAAACCAAAAAGACGGCTACCTGTACGCCACTATCCGCAGTGGTGGATTTATTATGCCGCCGTATCAACATGCCCTCTCGACACGAGAACGCTGGGACATTGTGAATTACGTGCGTCAATTACAGCAAGACCTCCAGCAACTTCAGCAACCATAACAATAACGATGAGCACTGAGACTGAAACAGCGGCTGCTAGCCTTCCACCTGCCCGGCGCTCAGGTCGCCTGACATTCGGCCTGTGGGGTCTGGTGGTTCTCGGTCTTGGCACGTTTCTGATGGGGATTGCGGGAGAGCATGCCCAACGTGCCTGGCAGGCGTATCTCGTGAATTGGTTGTTTTGGTCAGGGCTGGCCCTCAGTGGGCTGACCTTTACGGCCCTCCTTCAAATCACAAAAGCTGAATGGGCAGGACAGTTACGTCAGCTCGCCGAAGCACTCGGCGCTTTTCTACCGGTTTCATTCTTCCTCCTTATCCTGCTCTTCGTGGGCAGCGAGCAGCTTTTTCCCTGGATTCTCGAGCCCGTTCCCGCCAAACAGGTCTGGCTGAATAAGCCCTTCCTCATTATTCGCAACCTGCTCGGCGTGAGCGTGCTGTACGGCTGTGGCCTGGCCTTGCTGCACGCTGCACTCCGGGCACATGGCAGTCTGGCAACACAGCAAACGTCGGGTTGGCTATACAGTTTTATTACAGCTCTCTCTTCTCAAGAAAAGGCAAAAGATACAGAGGCCGGGACACGCATGCTCACAGTCCTCTCACCGATTTTTATTTTTCTGTATGCAATTCTTTTTAGCTTGATTGCTTTTGATTTGGTCATGTCCTTAGAGCCGCATTGGCTCAGCACCCTGTTTGGGCTCTATTTCTGTATTGGCAGTCTCTACACCGGACTCGGAGCGCTGGCTGTTATTGCCGTTATTGCGCGTTCATCTTTCGGTCTGCCCGCACTCTTCCCGCCTGACCGTGCGCATGATCTTGGTAAACTGATTTTTGGTTTTTGCATACTCTGGATCTATTTATTTTGGTGTCAGTACTTGCCGATTTGGTATGGCAATCTGCCCGAGGAAACCGGCTTTCTCCTGGTCCGACTGCATGCAGAACCATGGACGGATATGAGTTTTATCGTGCTGCTGCTTACCTTTCTGACTCCCTTCTCCCTCCTGCTTCTCCAATGGGTGAAACGTACACCGGCTGCTCTTGCTCTGGTGAGTCTCATCATTGTTGTGGGCATGTGGCTCGAACGCTACATCCTGGTCGTGCCCTCAATCTGGCATGAGCACTCGCTTCCGCTGGGATGGATTGAGTTAGGGGTGCTGGTCGGCTTCTTTGCACTTTTTACACTCGCATTTTTGACTTTCATGCGGGCGTTTCCACTGACCGCTTCTTCATCCACAGACGCATTGTCCTGATGCACCTCCGCATTGTCCCAATGCACCTCTTCTTTGACCTTGACGGAACCCTGACCAATCCGCGGCGCGGCATCGTGTCCTGTTTTCAGTATGCGCTGGAAGTCATGCAGCGTCCGGCGTGGAATGAAGATGCACTAGAGCAATTCATCGGCCCCCCACTGCCTTAGTCTTTTGGGAAAATTCTTGAGACCGCCGATCAAGCGTTGATTGACGAAGGGGTACGATTGTATCGTCAGCGCTTTGCCAAAGAGGGATTGTTCGAGAATGACGTATACCCGGACATCCCTGAGACCCTGGCAGCTCTCCAGGACGACGGTTTCGACTTATTAGTCGTGACTTCCAAACCGCAAGTCTTTGCCGATCAGATCGTCCAGCACTTCGAGCTGGATCAGTATTTCCGTCGCGTGTATGGCTCAGAGCTGTCCGGCGAACGTGCCACCAAGTCAGATCTTATTCGCTACGTCCTTAAGCAAGAACAGATCTCGGCAAAACACGCGGTCATGATCGGGGATCGCTCACACGATATTCTTGGCGCGCGGGCAAACGGACTACGATCAATCGGTGTTGTGTGGGGTTTTGGTTCGCAGGCAGAACTTCGAGATGCTGGGGAGGATGAGATTGTTGCGTCGGTAGAGGAACTACGAGACTGTATCTTCTGTTTGTCCTGAGTTCTGAAGGACGACTCACTCCCCTCTCTCAGGTGGGTTTCGCTCCCGTCCAACTCGTCCTACAATTTTTAAATCCAACAATCTGTAGGAGGACCTTATGGCGTTCTCAGTCCAAACGGAAAAGTTCCGGTTCAGCGAAGAACTTCGGGACGGTGTTGTCGGTAAGCGGGTACTCATAACCGGGGCCGGCAAGGACGGTGGTCTCGGCCAGGCGTTTGCCCTCTCGGCTGGGCTGAACGGTGCCGCTTCGGTCGGCGTACACTTCCATCGCAGCTACGTTGATGGATTCGATTTGGTCCACGTGCCACGCGACGCAGGCGTCAACGCGTTTCCGGTCCAGGCTGATGTCAC
>CAUZQN010000098.1:0-7730 GCA_963581605.1 uncultured Binatia bacterium (SeqCode) | reverse complement strand
GAAAATGTTTTTTCCAGCGTGGGCTACTCTTTTGCATAGAAGGCCAAAAGGCCGAGTTCATCCGTCAGGTCCTGACCCAAGACATGGATCTGACTATCGAACGGCACGACGTGGGGAGGAAAATCTTTGCAGCCGTAGGAGACACCGCGCCTGCTATGGGCATGATCGGAACCTTGATCGGGCTGGTGGCGATGCTGGCTAATTTGAACGATCCCAGCGCTATTGGTCCAGCTATGGCCGTGGCATTGTTAACGACTTTATACGGGGCGTTGATCGCGAATTTATTCGCGATCCCCATTGCCGCCAAACTGGGCATTCGCAGTAATGAGGAACGTCTTACCAAGGCTTTGATTGTTGAGACGTTCCTCGGTCTACAATCCGGTCAGAGTCCTCGGGCTTTAGAAGAAGCGTTGTTGAGCTATCTGCCGCAGAGCAAGCGTCAAGAGGAAGAAGTAGTGGAGACGGGGTCAGAATAGTCTGAATAAAGGAGCTGGCCGGTATGGGAAACCCCAAAAAGGATGACAGCCCCACATGTCCTGCATGGATGGGCACCTTTGCCGACATGATGTCGCTCATGTTGTGCTTTTTTGTCCTGTTGCTGTCCTTTGCGGAGATGGATCGCAGAAAGTACAAACAAATTGCGGGATCTATGGCAAAGGCGTTTAGGGTACAGCGTGCAGTGGAAGTGAAAATGATTCCTATGGGGACGAGCATTATTGCTCAGGAGGTTAGTCCGGGCAGACCCGCACCAACCGCCTTCCCCGTCATGCGCCAGCATACGCAGGATTTTAACCAACAGAGCCTTCAATTTCAGGAAAAGGTCATCAGGAAGGTGATGGCGGAAGACATTGCGGAGGGTCGGGCGGATGTTGAGCGCAAAGGGGACAAGATTGTCATTCGCGTTCGCGAAAAGGGAACCTTTGTATCCCGAAATGCCGACATGAGTCCCAATTTCATTCCAGTCCTGCACAAGATTAGTGAAATTCTCAAGCATTCAAAGAAAAATATTGTGGTTGCTGGGCACACCGACAACATCCCGATTGCGACGGCGCGCTTTCGCTCAAACTGGGATTTGTCTGCGGCACGTGCTGCCTCTGTCGTACACGAGCTCCTGCGACGCAATAATATTGATCCCCGCCGCGTTGTGGTTGGCGGCTATGCGGATAGTCGGCCGATTGCCGACAATAATACACCCGAAAACCGGGCTAAAAACCGACGTGTTGAGATCATTATCGGGGGCGAAGAATTTGATGCCGACGGCAGACGGTCGCAGTAGGGGCAGAGCAAGCAGAGCAAGAAACGCAAGCAGAGCCTGCTACGCCGCCGGTCGATGCGACCCAATTTAAATTTAAAGGAGCGCTATGGTGAACACGCTATCCACACGAGAAAAAGGGAAGATGCCAAACGGGAAAACGCGTACAGGCGACAGGAAGCAGCGCCGGCGCTATTACCGTATCGACGATCTCATTGCGCTGAGTTACGACATTGTTCCTGATCACAAAGTCAGTACCTGTATTGATCGCTTTTTTAATGCTCCTCCGGAACGGTTCACCCTCGTCTCCAACCTGCACTCTATCGATATATTGGTCTCGTCTTTACGCTCCCATATTCGGCATGATCTGCCTGATGTATCGATGTATCTTGAGGCCATCAATCAGAAAATTGGGCGTGTGGCGCAAGCCGTAGTGGCGGATGAGGAACGGTTCCTCAGGCAGCCAGTTCGGCCGGTGAATTTGAGTGCCGGGGGGATAGGATTTCGTTCTGCCGAGAAGATAGCGCGTGGCCGTTATCTTGAGCTACGGCAAGGTGGTTTCGTGTCGGCATGAGTCTAAAGTCGATGCGGACTTTCCCTACCGCATCGGGGTTGATTTTTGGCTGATCCGCGACCCGGACAAAGAAGTGCTTATCCAGCACGTCGCAGGCAAGCACGCGGCTTCTCTCCGGGCAGCTCCGCCTGAGTGACTATCAATCTCCGAAAGCTTCTTCCGTGACCGGCGTTTGCGTAACTGGAGTCTGTCCCGGCGTAGGCCGAGGCTTGCGCCGGAGTAGCCGGCGCGACCATTGCCCGATTACTGGAATCGTGCGCCCAAGCCACATTTCGAGATCGTCGAACAACGAATAAGCCACAGGGGTAACGAGCAACGTAATCAGCAGACACAAGCTCTGTCCGCCAATCACAACAACGGCAATGCCACGATGACTTTCCGCCGCCGGGCCTTGGCCGAGCAAGATCGGAATCATGCCAGCCACGAGGGCTAAGGTGGTCATGAGAATAGGACGCAGTCGTTCTCGGTTGGCCCTCAAAATAGCCTCATCGCGCGGTAGGCCCTGAGCACGCAGATTGATCGTATGGTCAATCTGCAGAATCGCATTCTTCTTCACAATGCCAAACAAAAGCAGCATCCCGAGAATGGCAAACAAGGCCAGATGCTGATCAGCAATATACAACGCCAGCAAAGCAAAGGGCACCGCCAGGGGTAAGGACAGCATGATCGTAATGGGGTGTAGAAAGCTCTCAAACTGGGCGGCCAGAATCATATACATGCCTATGAGCGACAACAAGAAGGCAATCTTGAAGCTGTCCATCATCTCCGCAAACATCTTGCCCATGCCGGTCACCCCGGTTGTATAACCGAGCGGTAGGCCCATAGCTTCGACCTCAGCATCGATATCTGCAATGGCATCACTCAGGGCTTTGTCTTTGGTTAAGTTCGCGGTGATCGTAATCTGACGCTGCCGGTCCTGTCGATCAATTCGAATCGGTCCGGTGCCTGGAATGAGATTGACCACGCTATTGAGTTGTACCTGCCCGACAGCGGCCGAAGGGACGGCCACCTGTTCAAGTATGTCTAGTCGGTTGCGGCTCTCAGGCGTCAAGCGCAAGCGCACGTCGTATAATTCATCTCCTTCGCGATAGGTTGTGATCTTCTCGCCAGCGACCATAATCCGTAGGGTCGAGGCAATATCAGCCGCCTCAACCCCCAAATCTGAGGACTTGCGTCGATTGAGATGGATTTGGATTTCAGGATTCCCGCCCTCATAGGTTGAGTCGACATCCCGAAAACCTGGCAGGTGCTGCACGCGCGTTTTTAACTCTTGCGCATAGCGCTGCAGCGTGCCCAGGTCCGGACCGCGCAGATTGTAGGAAACGTCAACATTCTGCACCCCACCTCCACTAATCGGGAGAATCTGGTCTACGCTGACGCGCAGGTTGGGAAACCCCTGGACCTTCTCACGCGCCAGATCCATGATCTGGAACTGATTCAGGCTGCGTTCAGTGTAGTGGAGCAGCGTCACTACGATTTTTGCCTTGGTGACAGATTCCCCTACGGTTGATCCGATCTCGGTGAGCAGATGGTTCACACCCGGCAGGGGCTCAATTTCTTCTTCAATCTGTCGGGTGACCGCATCGGTCTGGGCAAGCGTGTACCCAGGCGGTGTCTTAATATTGATCTCAAACTCACCGCGGTCATCGCCTACCATCAGGCTGGGACGGACGAGACTGGCGATAAAGGGGGTTGAGACGAACAAGCCTAGGGTTACACATACGATCGCCCAGCGATGAGCCATCGACCACTTCAACATGGCCATATAAGAACGATCGATGAGCCTATAGAAGCGCGACTCTCGCGAGGAACGGCGCTGGGCATGTTCGTCAAGGTGTTTCGGTAGTAAAAAGCGTGAGCACAGCATGGGGGTCAGCGTAAATGCGACCAGGAGGGAGACCATGATGGCGAACGCCATGGTAAACCCAAAGCTGCTGAGCCACATGCCTATGATGCCCTTGAGGAATCCGACGGGAACAAAGATGACGACCAGGGATAGTGTCGTGGCACTTACCGCCATGCCGACCTCAGCGGTGGCTGCCCGCGCCGCCTCAAACGGAGTCATGCCCTTCTCTTCGATGTAGCGATGGATATTTTCTAGGACGACGATCGCGTCATCGATTACGATTCCGACTGCTAAGGTGAGCCCCAGCAGCGTGATTCGATTGAGAGAGTATCCAGCTGCCGCCAGCAGGGTATAGGTGGCGATGATCGAAACCGGGATGGCTATGGCAGCAATCAGTGTGGAGCGCAGATTGCCAAGAAAGAAAAACACAACGATACTGGCAAACAGCGAGCCTAAAATGAGATGCTTCTCAACCTCGTGGACCGAGGCTTTTACGAAGTCAGACTGGTCGCGGGTGACAACAGCTTCTATGCCCGGCGGGAGGAGTTTGCGGACATCGACCAAGCGTTCTTGTACCGCCTCGACTGCGGCAACCGTATTCGCTCCGGACTGTTTGCGAATGACGAGAGAGACCGAGTTCGTGCCGTCGTAGCGAGACAACGAGCGTGGCTCTTCGACGCCATCTTCCACACGCCCGATATCCGCTACCGTGATGGGAATGCCATTAGTGGTCGCAACCACGATATCTTCAAATTCAGCGACCGACTTGACTCGTCCCAGCGTACGCAGGATCGTCTCTCCGCTTTCTTGGATGATGCGTCCGCCTGGAAACTCGACGTTCTGTTTAGCCAATGCTTGCGCAACCGAACGCATCGCCAGTCCGTAGGCCTTGAGCCGATCCGGATCAATCAGGATCTGGATCTCGCGTTTCCGACCGCCTACAATATCGATCGCGCCGACACCGGTAACGGACTCCAGCGGCTCTTTGACCTGATTCTCAGCAATCTCGGTCAGTTCTTTGAGGCTCCGGGCGCCGGATACAGTAATGGTCGCAATAGGCGTGGCATCAATATCGAACTTCTCAACAATAGGCGGGTCGGCATCTTCAGGCAGATCCGCCAAAATCATGCCCACTTTGTCACGGACTTCCTGAGCCGCAATACTCAGATCCTTCTCTAGGACAAACTGGACAATGACCTGGGACAAGCCCTCACGGGTCACCGAACGGAGCTCATCAATGCCGCTTACCGTGTTGATCGCTTCCTCAATGATTTTGGTAACCTGGGCTTCAATCTCCTCTGGACCAGAACCTGGCAGCGTAGTTGTCACGGTGACGACCGGCATCTCAACTTTGGGCATCAACTCCAAGGTCAAACTTTTGTAGGAAAACCAGCCCGCCACCACGAGTGCGCCAATGAGCATGGTGGCAAAGACGGGACGGCGGATACAGACATCGGCGAGAATCATTGCACCTCCGCAAGCTGAGCTTGAACCGCCGTCCCGTCAGCCAAGCGGTTGAAGGCATTAATCGCAACCGGTTTGTTCTCGACGAGTATCATTGTACTTCTGTCAGCTGGGTCAGCTGAGCTTGAACGGTCATACCGTCAGCCATGCGGTTGAGGGCGCTGATCGCAACGTGTTCATCCTCGGCTAGCCCTTCGGTAATCTCAATCCACTCTCCGTCCGCCATACCGGATTTGACTTCACGAGAAGTCACGGCATTGTCTTTCACGACAAATACGCGTTCAACGCCAGCAAAGCGTGATAGAGCAGTGCGGGGAATGAAGAGGGCCTCTTCTTCACCAAAGACACCGGTAATGTGAGCAAAATACCCTGGTCGGAGCTTTCCCTCAGAGTTCGGAATCTCCGCTTCAATGAGCAGCGTGCGCGTCTTATGATCGACGCGGGCGGCTATCCGGGTCAGGGTGCCCTCAAAAATTTTACCCGGCAGGGCTTCCACTTCAACACGCAGCGGCATCCCGATCAGTACGAGCGCGGCAAATCGTTCTGGGACGGGAGAGCGCAGCTTGAGCGTATCGACCACGATGACCTCAAGCAGCTTCGATGCCGCGGTCTTATACTCCCCCGGATTCACAAAACGCTCTTGCACATAGCCATTCACCGGGGACACGATGCGTGTGTCACGTAAGCGTTTCTTGGCTAAGGCTAAAATTTTTCCCGCAGTGTAAACCTGTGCGTCAGCGACCTTATAGTCTGCCTCGTTTGTATCCAGGCGCTGTTGAGGAATGAGCTGTTCCGCAGCCAGTTCCTTGGCGCGCTCATATTCCCCTCGAGCTCGGATGAAGTTGGCTTCAGCCTGCTTGAGCGCGCTTGCTTGCACATCGACTTGCAACGCCAGTTCCTCACGTTCCATTTCAGCCAGGAGCTGGCCTTTTTTGACCTTGTCGCCAAAGTCGACGCGCACCGTGCTGACATAGCCGTCCTGCTTATTCGATAGAATCACGCTCTCCTTGGCAAAGAGAGCGCCTTGACCCCTGCCGGTGCGTTGGACGGTCCGCCAGACCGGCTTTGCGATCTGGATAGAGAGTGCTGGAGGAGCTTCCGTCTGTGTGGAACCTACGGCTTCCGAACTGGACGAGTGGCAGCCGGTAAAGACGAAGAAGCCCAGGAGAAGGAAGACTCGGCCTATAACATATGCATACCGTTTCACGACACAGGCTCCTTATGGCTTTGATTCAGCACCCCGTTAAAGAATATATCGAGCAAAATGCTGGCATCTTCAGTCGCCGGACGTGCAGTCAGACCCAGCGCCCGTTGTTGAAAACAGCCACGAATCGCCTCGTTTAAAGCAAAAGCGGAGGCTTCCACGTTGTGGGCACGAAAGACGCCGGCGCGGACGCCGTCTTGAATCAGTTCTTCAATAAAGTGGATATGGCCAAGATACAGGTCGAGCATATGCGCAGCCTCCGGGTGGTGCGGAGAAGCAGCCAGGAAGTTGCGTTCAAGCAAGAGGGTTTTGAAAAAGTCGCGATGAATATCGCTCAGCTCAAGACTCGCCTCAATCAGGCGTTGGATTTTTTCAAGCGGGCTGAATGCCTCGGCAACTTGGCTGCGAACCTGACTGGTAAAGTTTTGAATCCCCTGTTCGACTGCAGCCGTAAAAAGACTCTCTTTATTCTGGAAGTACAGATAAACGGTGCCTTTGGCGATTTCCGCCTCTTCGGCGACGCGTTCGACTGTGGCTCCCTGAAATCCGTACTGTGCGACTACCCGGCACGTGGCATCCAAAATTTCGCGCACTCGGAACTCGCGCAGCACGTCCTCTTTTTTAGTGGCTGAATTTTTAGTCATATGACTGACTATACAGTCATATTAAGAAAAATCAATAAAATCAACAATAAGTTATCTAAAATTCTCTATTAGTTTCATTAATTGTTTGGCAGCTGCAATTATTTTCCATTCGCGTGTAAGTGGGAGGTACTGCCTCTTAACGCGATCCTAGGCGTAACAAGGTTCTTTCCTCTTCAAATGCCTGGCAAAGCTGTTCACCGACCTGGCTGCGCATATCCTCGTCCGCACAGCCGTAGATCTCAAGGATGTGTTGCGGAGGCGTGGGTGGTTCGGCGAGGAAACCCAGATCGACCGTATAGGTGATATAGTCGGCCATCCAGAGAATAGTATCGAGTGAAACTGGGTCATCGCTCGGCACGTCTGCATGATGGGCGAGCACTGCAGAACACACAATAGAGTCAATATCCCAGCGATACAGAACGGCTGCTCCGATTTTTGTATGGTCAAACCCATAGGCTTCTTGTTCCCAGGCTGTGACCATGCCCTCATGAGGATAAAGCTTGGCTTGGTCTCGGAGTCGTTCAAACCGCTCAGAGTCACTCAGGAGGAGTACCATCTGTCCGATGTCGTGCATGATACCAGCCAGAAAAGCGAGATCCGGGTCAGGAAAGCGAACCTTACGTGCGAACCCTTCAGCTGCCAGAGAAGTAGCCAGTGGGCGGCGTCTCGCGGTTTGGGCGCGCGATTGGAAGGCCATGCGGGCTAAGAAGATGAGACCAACTCCAGTCAGGGTTAGTACACTGATC
>CAUZQN010000097.1:0-7757 GCA_963581605.1 uncultured Binatia bacterium (SeqCode) | reverse complement strand
CAAATCGCACGACCTCGCCGTCTGTGCCGGCTTCGCGAGACAGAATACGCACGGTCACTTGTGAGGGCATAAACACCATAGCGCTGAAGCGTCCGGCAATGCGCTTGACGCGTTCGGGCTGACCGTCAATTTCCTGAGCCACCACACGGGATACACCGTGGGCCAGAGTTGCAGTGCCATGCAAGATCAGCCCCGGCAGTCCGGAGGCCGCAGCAACCGCTGGGTCGGTATGAACAGGATTCCAGATACGCGCACACTCCGTGTAGACGTGTGCCGCGCCGGCTGAAATGGGGACTGGAATCTCAGCCCGGGCTGGCCCCTCTCGATTAACGGACCCCATCTGTGTCGGGAGATCTGTTGCCGTTTTGTCCCCTCCTTCGACCGTCACCCCACGAAAGAGCGTCCCATACCAGGTGGAGCACACCAGCTCGCCGTCTGCATCAGTGGTGTCAAAACGAACGATCTGATACGCGCCCGGCTTGCGCTGTTCAACACCCACGACTGTCGCCTGAGTGGTTAACGTGTCCTCTGGTCGAACCAGACGATGGATGACCAGATCATGCGTTGCATGTACCCCGCGTAAGGCTTCTTCTCGTTTGAGTGCGACATCGCGTGTGGCGAGCATCACCGGCCACTCAAAACAAACCGGAAAGAGTGGATGCGCAACCACGCCTTCAGACCGGCGCGTATCCATATAGCAGGGCAAGTAATCGTTAAGCCCGGCTGCGTAGGACATGGCCCAGCGTACGTCTATTTCGGTGATAAAGGGTTCTCCAATAGAGCCAACAGTTGCGGAATTGAGTGACATGCTTGTCCTCCTCATTCTTGTGTCTCGGTATTCTGAACACTCTTAGCCCGATACCGTAATCTCGCTCGTACGGCTACCTTTGCGGACCTCGATGCGTTTGGGCATGGCGGCTGCGACTTCTTCGACATGGGTGATAATTCCGACCATGCGGCCTTCTTCACCACGCAGCTCTTGCAGCGTCTCAATCACCATCTGCAAGCCCTCGCGATCTAGCGTGCCGAACCCTTCATCAAGAATGAGGCACTCGGTAGAGGTCTGGGCTGCTCGTCCGGTGGCGACTGTTCGAAAACCTTGCGACAGGGCCAAAGCAATAGCGAGTGAAGCCAGGAATGTTTCTCCGCCGGACAGCGAGTGTGTTGGTCGGGTTCGGCGCTGGTTTTCGTGGTCAACAATCTGGATATTAATGACCCGACCTCGGGAGGCAATGTCAAATGCATACCGGCCGTGCGTCAAGCGTTGCAGATGGATCGAGGCATCGTGCATCAAGGCTTCGATCGCCCCACGCGAAAGAAAGTCGGTAAACTCCGCGCCTAAAAGCTTCCGCAGCTCGGATGCCAAGCGTTCTTCAGTTTCCGCTGCGTGTAACTTTGCTTCTTCTTGCTCCTTCTCAGCACAGCGGCGCTCTGCCTCAGCGTGTTCGGCTTCTAACCGGCCGCGTTGTTCTTGCAGCGCAATCACCTTTGCGCGTACGGTCTCACACCGTGTTTTGATATTTTCTCCGTCTTCACCTGCCTCAGTGAGATTGTGTTGCCGGATTGTCTCATGAAGCTTTTCCCGTTCCTTTTCGAGCGTATTTTGAGCTTGCTTGTGTTTCTGCTGTGTTTCTTCCACTACCCGCCCCCGTGCCTGGAGCTCGGCTTGAAACTCAGCCGCCTGCCGTTCGTCATTCTCTCGACGTGCCCGGATTTTCTCTTCTTGTTGCAACAAACTTGTATGCTGAGACTGCTTTTGCGCAAGGGCGTTGAGCTCGTTGTGCACTTCCTGGGGCTTGGGCAAAGATGCGTCCTGAGCGAGATCAAAGCATGCTCGCACGATCTGCGCTTCTCGGTTTGCTCGTAGCAGAGCACCCTCGTGCTGAGATGCGAGCAAGGCCAGGCTGCCCTCTTTTTGGACTTGGGTTGTATTGAGTGTGTTCAGAGCCGATTCCGCCTGACGCAGTGCTTGCTCGGATTCTTTCAGCTGCTGTTCAGCTCGAATAACCGTGCACCGGCGCTGCGCCACGCTGTGCTCAGGATCCTCCCCAGGCGTAAGAAATTCCACAAGCGCCCGCCCCAGCACTTCCAACTGGTGCCTATCGTTGTCCAGCCTCTCCGTCGTTCCTCGCAGCGCCTCAGCCAGCTTTGCGTTTTCTTGTTGCGCGGTTTCACGCTGGCGTGTCAGTCTCGATTTTTCTTGCTCAACAGACAGAGTCTGGACTTCAATGTCTTTGAGCGTAGCAACCAGCTCTTGCTGTTGTACTTGTAAAGCACTGAGTGCTTCAGCAAGAGATGTATATCCAGGGAAACGTGACACGAATCGGTTTTGGACTTCTTGACGGGTGCGTGCGCGTTCTTTGAATTCTGGCTGCGCGGTAGCAAGTCGAGCCTGGCCCGCCGCAACCGTATTACGTGCCTGTTGGGCAGTCCTGCGCGTCTGCTCAACAGTCTCTTGGGCGCGTTCCATTTGAGACTGCAGCCGCTTCAAGTCAGTTCCTGCTTCTGGCACTACTGGGATATCGCTGACCGCCCTTTGACAGACGGGACAGGCGTCGCCGATGTGCAGCGTCTGGCGTAGGTGTGCAGCCTCAGACAGGCGCTGATTGTCTTCAAGCGCTGTGCGGGCAGCCCGCTCTTGTTCTTCAGTTTGGGCCAGCCTTTGCTGCACATGCTGGACGGACTGGTCTGCTGTGGCGAGTGCGGCTCGCGCTGTCTCAACTTCCGCCTGTGCCCGCTTCTCCGCCTTCGCTGCCTCTTTCACTTCTCGGCCCAGGAGTTCGGCTTCAGCCGTCAATTGGCGCTTTTGCTGCTCATCTTCTTTCGCTCGTTCGCGTCTGTCTTTCAGCTCCCGGGCTGTCTGCTCGTGGGTAGATGTTTGCTGCTGCAAGTCATTCAGGGATTGTTGGATAGTCGATTGTTGTTGACGCACGGACTCAATTTGTACGGTCCATTTTTGTTGCTGCTGTTGCAGCTCTTTCCAGCGTTTTGCAACACCGAGCTTTTCTGTGAGCACGGTCACGTCACCCGTCTTCGCAACGACTTGCTCAAACGCGCCAGTGTGAGCCGTTTGCTGCAGCTGTCCTTGTTCGATTTGCTGTTTGTGAGCTGCAATCTGTTGTCTCAACGCGACGACTTCTTCCTGCACCTGGATATGTTCACTATTTTTCTGATCCGCCTCTTGGCGCGCCACGACCCATTCATTGAGGTGGGCCACGGCACGTTTGACAATGTCATGGCGCGCGGCATTATACCCGAGCGCTTCCCGTTCTTGACCGAGTTGGGCTAACTCTTGTGTCAGTACATGAACGTGCGCTCCGGCTTCATCCGACTTTTTTTGGGCGAGTTCTTGCTCCTGCTGACGTGACAGTATCTCCGTCTGCAGCTCAGCTACACGACTGCGTAGTCCGGCAACTGTGTCGACTTGTTGCCCTACGTCCTGTAATAGCTTCTCTTGCTGAGTAATTTGTTCAATTCGGTGGATGAGTGTGGACAGCTCTTGCTTCTGGAGGATGATGTGGTCTCGGCTCAGCCCAGCATATTGGGTTAACGTTTCGCGCAGGGTTTCCGCGCGTGTTTTGGCCTGTGCTGCGACCAACTTGGCTTGGTCTGCAACACGTGAGTAGACGCCGAGTTCAAGGATTTTGGCTAATAGGTCGCGCCGCTTTTTAGGTTCGCTGGTCAGAAATTCGGCGTATTGCCCCTGCGGCAGGATGACCGTTTTGGTGAAACTGTCGAAGTCCAGCCCCAGCAATTCTTCAATTCTCTTGGTCAACACCGCGGACCCGGATCTATCCTGTATCCATTCTTCGCTTTCGCCTTGGCCTTCGCGTTCGCTCAAACCGGAATCCGTGATCTTGCCCGTCCGGCGTACCGCCCGGAACCAACGTTTGCCGACGGTGAAATCCAAGGCGACTTCGCATGTGTGCTCGCCCGTTGATATGACGCCTTTTGAATCCGCACCATAACGAGCAGTGCGGCCATACAGGCACCACACAATGGCGTCGATAAGAGCAGACTTTCCACTTGCCATAGGTCCGGTAATGGAAAAGAGGTCGAGCGGCGAAAAGTCCACTTCGTGGGTCTGATCGCCGGTCACCCGAAAGGGCATAAAGTTTTTCAGAATGAGTTTCTGCGGTCTCATAGTGACGAGGGATTGGGGGTTAGAGGGAACCTTGAGCATCACCCAGATGAGCAACGCGCACTCATACCGGATCATCGCTGGCTGTGCTCACTTCCCTATACAGTCGCTCAAACAAGGCGATGAGCTCGGGCTCAGGCTCAGCGTTTCGGCGTATCTTGTAATATTCCGTAAAAAGCTCGGCTGCCGGTCGGTCACGCGGATGCTGCACGGCGGCAATGCCACTGTCCGAATCACTTGTTTGCTGCTCTTCAAACCGGAGCGAGATCACGCCAGGCAGGGCACGAATGCGTTCGATCAGCTCAGGCGTTTGCCCTTCTGACTTTAGAACGACCTCGACCCAAGCATTGGCGAACTCCTCCGCTTGCGACAAGATTTCTTCTGCCGTCCCTGTCCGGCGCAGGAGCGACTTGCCTTTCGTCAGCGCAATCTGAGAGACTTCCGCCGGTTTGCCGGGATAGGCCTCGATCAGGCACACGCTCTTCTGTTGTCCGCGTTCGCCAAAATCCATTTGCAAGATGGATCCGGCATAGCGCGTTTGGGCTTTCGTCCCAGCGACTTTCTGCGGCTGATGCATATGACCCAGGGCTACATAGTGAACGTGCTTCGGGAGAATACCGGCGTCAATGGGAAACACGCTCGACCGCCATTCTCCCCCGCCGAATTCCGTGCCCGAAATATGGGCATGCGCCATACATATGGAGACGGCCTCTTTGTCCATCTGCAGCATCGTTTCTTCCAACATGCGCAGATAGTCTTGGACCTTGCTTTGATAGGTGCTGAGCCGTTGGTTCTCGCTCTTGCCCGTCCCTTCTGCTGCTGTCAACACCTGGTGCGGATGGAGGTAGGGCAGACAACTGACGAGGGCCTGCTCGTGCTGTCTACGGCCTTGAATCGGAACGATTAAGTCAGTCGGATCTTCACTCAAGTCCACCATAATATGGACTTGCAGCAAATCGCCCAAGGGTTTCAGCGTGCGCAGGCGCGCAGCATCGTCATGATTGCCGGGAATCAGCACAGACACGATATTTGCCCGGGCCAGCTCCGCCAGAGTGTGGGCGACAAGCTCTTCTGCGGCAAGAGGCGGACGGCGCTCGTGAAAAATATCGCCAGTCACCAGGACGGCATCCACCTGCTCCTGTTTGGCAATGTCAACGATCTCGGCAAACACCGCTCGGTGCTCGTTCATGCGCGAGCGACTGCGGATGGTGCGGCCGACGTGCCAATCTGAGGTGTGGAGAAATCGCATACGAATACCGCTGGCCTAATACTCACTTTCTCTGACACGGCGCAGCTTCAGGTTGGCAGGCGGCAGTTTTTGTTCCTCCGCTCGTGTGGCCCAAGCCGGCATAGGGAACAGAATCGGTATCGGGGTTGGAATATCAGGCTGGGATACGATCATCCGACCGGAAGTCAAAATAGCGGCGCGTTGGCGTAAAGTCGGGGGTAAAAATCCGTATTCCGCACGCTCGGCTTCTGCAGCATCCAGCCGCCCCACAATCCGAAAGGCTGGATTAGCAACAATGCGGCGTTCTACCTCAGAGGCCGTTTGCTGCGCGCCAATTAAAATTGTCCCACTCGATCGTCCCCGCTCGGCAATTTCGAGCAGTCGCTCTCCAATAGGCGACCAGCCGTCGCGCGGGGCGTAGCGGTTCAATTCATCCACTACGATAAAACACAGCGGCTCCGCTGATCCGGTCGCTTCTTTCTCTTGCTGAATTTGCTGCAGTACGGAGCCCACAACAAAGCTCTTAGCGACTTCATACAGTCCGGACAGACTGACCACCGTTACCTGCTTGTTGCGCCAGTTGATCGTGTGCTGGGCAGCATCGGAATCCTCCGGGTCGCGGATAATATGCGCAATCTTCTCCTCTGCACCATATAAACGCCGCATGAAGGCCCCAACCGTACCTGCTGAGTGATTGGTTGAGCTGGCGAGCACTTCCAGAGCCCGGAGCAGGGCTGGAAAGTTCCGAATCTCAGTCGGGGGGACGGCTTCTTCGTCGCCGTCCTCCTTCACGAGCGATACGAACACGCCTGGGCCCGGGCCGTCTTTGTCCGCGTCCTGTGCGGCTGCTAAGAGCTTGCGCTCTACCTGGTAAATCAGGGTGGAGAGCAGCGAGGCCTCCTCCCCGCCTTCGGTAAATAGATAGCGCAGCAGGCGCTCGCGACAAAAATCGCGCACGGTCCAAAAATACGCTATGACTTCATCCGCCTTGCGCGATCCGACCTTAGGCATGATCGGCCCACGCGCATTCTCAGTGGGCGGCACATAGAACTGGACGGAATCAAATGGCTCGGCAGGTAGGCCCATCTGGGCGTACAGGGCTTCGTCTTCGAGCTTGATGGCGTTACTCGCTTTGTCCAAGAACAAGAGGTCTTCGCCTTTGACATTGAAGATAATGGCGTGGGTATTCTTTGCGTCGGTCAGATGGCCGCAGTGCAGCAGGCTATGGAGTAAAAAAATTGCATAGGTCGTCTTGGTCGCGATGCCTGACACGCCACTGATATTCATATGCGCGCCCTTGCGTCCGTTCAGAAAATCGAGATTGCCATACACGACCTCTTTACCAGACAGAGACAGTCCGATCGGAAACTTACGCTCCATCTTGTCCATAAAGAGCGCTTGGGCATATTCGTCCCCGCTCACAACCCGAACGGAACGTCCAGGAAGAGGAGGATAATAAAATTCGGGCAGGATGCGAGTTATTTTGACATGCGCAGCAATCGACAACTCAACCGGGAGTAGGCCACGTTCGGCTTCTATCACATCAGAATCATAGGTGGATCCTTGATGCTTGGCACGAATGATGTCGATGATGCCGAAGAGTTGGAGCTTCTCTCCATCCGGCGTCGTCGTATCCACGACCACAGCTTCGTCCATCTGGACTTGTTCGCCCTCTTCAAGCAGCATCCAAAACTCTAAGGGCGTGGCATCTTGCGTGCCGATAACTTTTCCCATGCTTCCTCCCTCATGCATAGAATGGACAAAACGGACAAACAAGACCTCTTACCCAATGATCACTCCTGTACGGCTTGCAGTTTTTGCCGAATACGGCGCAGCACTAACTGCGGGTCACCCAACCTATGGCGTAAGTCTCGCTCTAAACCACCGACTGGAATAAGATTCTGAGGCGCTCGGGGATCTTTGGGGGCGTGGGAAGCAAGCTCTCTGACTTTCTTCGCTGCCTGCTCCAGAAGGAGTACGGCCGTATCTTCGGAAAGGGAGGCGTTCACTTCCAGACGTACTAAGCCAGTCAATGGGACTTCAAAAGACTGTGGCTGGGCGAGACGCAGATAGCAGCTAAACACGTCGTAGCCCCCACTTTTCCGACCACTTTCAATACGGAAAAGAGGAGTCCGTTGGCCCGTTTGGAGTTTCTCTAGAATGCGTGCCTTCTCAGGGGAAAGATAAATCCTCTGGACTCTCTTGATGACGCCAACCACAGCGGACCCTCCACCATAAAATGACAGATTCCCATCCGCCAGAATGAGGTATTCCCGAGCAGCCAGGGTTTCTGCTACTTGAGCCTCGGCTCTGCGCATCTCGTCTATCAAGGTAGAGCGAATTTCCTCATATGTTTCCGCAGAGGAACTCATCCCTTGGTATACTAGG
>CAUZQN010000096.1:0-7759 GCA_963581605.1 uncultured Binatia bacterium (SeqCode) | reverse complement strand
TGGAAAGGCGGCTTACTGAGTGAACTCTATCTGCGCACCCTCGAGCGACTAGAAACTGGCGAACTCATTGAGGAAGAGCAAGGCGCACACGTCCAGCGCCGTAAAGAACGACTGAGACAAACCTTGGTTGCGGAAGCGGCCCCTGAACAGGTAGACGGCTTCTTGACCGCTATGCCAGATAGCTATTTCTTGACGACGCCGGAAGAGTCGGTCCCGGAGCATTTTCAGCTCATGAGCCGTTTCTCACAAGCGGGGCTTGAGGTCCTTGATGACCCTTACCGCGTAAGCCTCAATCACTTTCCAGAGCAGGAGTATAGCGAACTCGCCCTGGTCACCCGTGATCGGCCAGGGCTATTCGCCATGCTTGCCGGGGTCCTCGCCGTCAGTGGGCTGAGTGTCGCCGGAGCACGGATCACAACAAGTCAGCAAGGGATTGCCCTCGACGTCTTCCGCCTCTCTCATCTCGATCGTCAAGACGTCGTTCTGTCACCAGACACGTGGGCCCGATTCTATCCGCGTCTCGGGGACGTTTTACGTGGCGAACGTACAGTTGAAGAACTGCTGCAAGCGGCCCGCCCACCCGCGTTTCTCAAGCGTCTGCGCCCTCATCTGCAGACAGAGGTAACCATAGATAACACCACTTCTTCGACGTATACGCTGGTCGATATCACCGCTCCGGACCGGACTGGATTATTATTTAGTGTGACCTATGCCCTCTTCCAGTTCGGGCTGGTCATTCATCTGGCGAAAATAACGACCAACGTCGACCAGGTCCTTGATGTCTTCTATGTCACCGATGTGACAGGAACAAAAGTTGGAGACCCCGAGCGTTTAACCGCAGCGCTATACAGTCGTCTGATCAATGACGAAGAGGCTGCGTGACCCCATTGTCCACCTCAAACCAAGACACGACCCAGAGCGACGCCCTCCTTGATGCTTTTCTTGCTTATTTGACAGTGGAGAAGGGGCTTACGCCTCGCACGGTGGATATCTATAGCCACGATTTGCACCGCTTCTGCCACTACCTGTCTACGCAGGAAGTCTCCGATCTGAGAGAAGCCGGTTCGCGCCATTTAGTCGGCTTTCTCAGCACGCTCCGCGAGCACGGGATTTCCACACGTACTCAGGCTCGCGTCTTGTCCGCTCTCAGAGGATTGTACCGCTTCCTGCAGCGAGAAAACGAACTGCCGGGCAAAAACCCGACCGCGTTGTTCCATCTGCCAAAGTTTGGCCGGCGTCTACCGAAAGTCCCTTCCCAGGAACAAGTCGGAGCCCTTATTCAGGTCCCGGATGCCACTACGCCCTTAGGCGTGCGGAACCAGACCATGCTGGAAGTTCTGTATGCCACCGGCCTGCGTGTCTCCGAGCTGGTCCGGCTCGAAGTGTCCCAGGTCAACCTGGAGGCCGGGTTTGTCCGCGTGCGCGGCAAAGGCGATAGAGAGCGCGTTATTCCACTCGGCTCTTGCGCACTCGAACAACTTCGGCACTATTTGTCTGCTATACGGCCCATACTACTCAAACATCGATCAAGCTCGTACTTCTTCCTGACTCGCTCAGGAAAACCACTCACCCGTCAGGCGTTTTGGCTCATTATCAAACAGTGCGCCAAGCAAAGTCCCGAAGGAGGGTCGCTCTATCCGCATGCCCTGCGACACGCGTTTGCGACCCACCTCCTAGAAGGGGGAGCCGACCTGCGCGCCGTGCAATCCATGCTCGGCCACGTTGATATTGCAACAACGCAAATTTACACCCACCTGACGAGTGAACGTCTGCGTGAGGTGCATCGCAAATACCATCCACGCGGCTGATCGCCGCACGGCTGACCGCCTCGCGGCTGGCCGCTACCCTCTTTTTGATTGTTAGGCACCGACCTTCTGCACCAGTTCTACCCCGAACTGCTCAGCCGCATTCCCGCCCAGCATACGGGCGATGGTGGGTTCAGCCACGTCCGCCTGGGTGAGGGTTTCGATCGCGTCCCAGGCGCTGGTGGTGTCATGGTGCGGATAGCGCGAGCCCCAGACGATCTTTGCCGCAAAGTCGTCTGGCAGCTGCTGGATCATCCGCTCCTCAGCGTCAAATCCCAGCATCACGTGGCCTTCTGCCCACATCTCTGCCACATCCGTCCGCACCGGGTAGTAGTTCAGGAGAGGAATGGTCCGTATGGAGGCCTCCATCTTCTCCAACACCTCCTCCATCCACGACGCTTTGCCGTGTGCCACCACCACCTTCATGCGTGGATAGCGTTGCATCACGGTAAAGCCGATCAACGTGGAGGCCACGAACATGTGATTGTCCAGCCAGTAGGACAGGATCGGCGCTATCGGATGGCCTACCGGTGGTGAGGCAAAGAAGGAAAAATTTGAAGTGCCATTACCACCGCCGGCAGTGGGACCACCGCCCGCATCACTGACGAGCGCGTATTGATTCAGCCGACCCTTTATTCTCTCTATGAATGGTCCGTGAGAGGTCCATTCCGGGTTCCACAACCCCGGCGTAGGGTGCACCACCGCTGTCACGCCCAAGCTCTCCAGCTCGGCCCACAGCGGGTCGTAGTAGGGATGGGTGAAGTAGCGCCCTTCGATAAACATGGGCCGCAGAAAAGCACCCCGGAAGCACCCGATCTTCGAGATCCGGCGCAACTCCTCCAGGGCATAATCCATATGCTGTAGCGGCACCATGGCGGCGGCAAACAACCGCTCCGGGTCCGCCTGACAGAAATCGGCCATCCAGTTGTTGTAGGCGCGGGCGAGTGCATAGGCTACATCCGGGTCTTCGATCAGATGAAAGCCTTCGGCGAACCAGGTGGGGTACAGGAAGGCGAGATCTACCCCCATAACATCCATATCCCGGAGCCGGGCTTGCGGGTCGGAAGCACCCGCATTCATCGCATGGGGAGTATTCGGGTCCAATTCGCCAACCTGATCCCAGGTCATGCCCGGCTTCCAAATGGCGTGCCGGGGGATGTTGGTATTCATCGTGTCCCGGAACATTTTGCCGTTGATCTTGAGGTAGGATCCGAACTGCCCGTCTTCCCGCCACAGCGCTGTTCTGCCCAGCGTGCGGTATTCCGGCTCCAAATACTCTTCCCAGACCTCGCGCGGCTCGACCACGTGGGTGTCAGTATCAAAGACCGCAAAGCGCTTTGTAGTCGTCATACCCGGTCTCCCCCGAGTGCGTGCCCATTCACCCGGTGTGCGCCCTCGCTGTGTGCGCCCTCACCGTAGGTGCGAACGACGGAAGCCTCCCGCTCAAGCGCTCGTTCAATCTCCTCATCCGTGGGCCACCAGTCCGGCCGCTCAATCTCGGTGACCCGCTCGCGGATGAAGGTTTGAGGTGTCTCGATGTTGTACAGTTTACGCGCGTTCGCGCCGAGGAACTTGGTCTGGTAGGACTCCGGCAACTCGTTTTGACGCATCGTCTCGATGGCTCGCCACACGTCGTCACCGTCGTGGTGGTAGACATCCGAAGACCAGGCCAGGATGTCTCCGTAGAACTCAGGCAAGCGCGACGGCGGGGCTTCATCGCCTTCAAAGCCGGTGAGACAGTGCTCGAAGAAGGTCTCGCTCGGCAAGCGCTTTAACGCGGGCAGCTGGCGTTCGTTACGGTACAGCTTGTAGATCTTGTCACACTCATCCAACAGGAAACTCAGCCAGGTGGAGGAGGCCTCAAAAACGGCGGCGTTGAGCTTTGGATATTTCTCAAAGAAGCCCGACATCAACACCAGCGCGACCCACAGGGCCGCTTCGGCCTGGAAATTCTGGACATTGGTGAGGAATTGGTGCGGCAGGCCCGCAGTAATCACTGTCCGGGCGACCAGTTCTGCACTGGAGTATTGTGCCGTGTAACCCGGAGGCTTGAGCGCGCCGAACGCCGGAAAGGGGTGCATGCCATAGACGATGCCTGTCTCCTCCATGGCTTGCCACAGCGGCTCATACTTGGGCTGAATCGGATAATTGCCCATAGCGTCGATCGGACGGACAAGACCCACCCGGCAGCCCTTGGCGGCCACACGGTATAGTTCTTGGGCGGCGAAGATAGGATCTTGCATGGGCAGCAGAGCGGCAAAGAAAATCCGCTTGGGGTCTGCCTGACAGTAGTCGTACGCCCACTCGTTGTAGGCCTTACACATGGCCCGAGCGCCCACCGCGTTCTGCAGCCACGGATAGGTATCGATATCAGTCGGGATGATCATGACTTGGTCTATGCCTTGGGTGTCCATGTCGCGTAGGCGGGCCTGGGGCTCATAGGAGCCCTTATGGTCCAGATAGTCGGCCTGCTCCTGGGAAATGGCGGTTTTGGGGTTGAGGTTACGCACGTTGAGGGCGCGTTGGATGTTATGCTTGAGACCCGGCCCGGCCAGGGAGAGAATATTCACAACGCCGGGCGTCCCGCCGATCCGCTGAGAGCCGAGACCTGCCCCAGCATGACCGTTGACAATGAGCTGCTTGGTCTCAGCGTCAAACCACATGGTGGTCTTCAGGGCTTCGAGTTCGTCCTTGGTCAGCCAGTCCTTGGCCCGCTCCCATATCCAGGGCGGCTCAGTGACATGGGCGTCACAGTCAAAGGTGGGGAAGTCCTTCGTCATGGGCGCAAATTTTTGGACGGGCATGCTACACCTCCTTTTTGGTGGACAACCGTATGCTTTGCCGGGTTCAACGTATCTTCATACCATTACATTAAATTGACTGTACAATGTGACGGTTTCGATAGTGTCATTTTCTGCCCTACCCAACTTTACATCACCACCACACTCCGGGCGACTTCCCCTTTCTCCAGAGCCGTCATGGCCTCGTTGACTTCGTCGAGTGCGTAGGTCCGGGTGACGAGTTCGTCGATCTTGAGTTTTTTATTCATATACAGCTGGACCAGCCGTGGTATATCAACCTGAGGACGGCACGATCCGTACACAGACCCTTTGATGATCTTTTCGGTCAGCAGACTCGAAGCCGGAATCGTTACCGTATCTTCCCGTGACGGCGCACCAACCACGATGGTGGTGCCACCCTGACGGGCGCAGGCATACGCCTGCTCAATCGTTTTACCCAAACCGATGACCTCAAAGGCATAATCGGCCCCCCGCTTCTCAGTCAGGCTGCGGACGGTTTTCACTACATCCTCGCGGCTCGGGTTGATGGTATGGGTCGCACCAAACTCTTTGGCATACTCCAGCTTATTGTCCATCAGATCCACGGCGATGATCGTCCCTGCTCCGGCCAGGGCACAGCCTTGGATCACATTCAGGCCCACACCGCCGCAGCCGATGACAACCGTACTGCTGCCGGGTTCAACCTTGGCCGTGTTAATCGCGGCGCCCACCCCAGTCATCACACCACAGCCCACCAAACAGGCCTTATCGAGAGGAACGTCATCCGGAATTTTGATGCAGGAGACCTCAGGCACAACGGCGTATTGGGCGAAGCTCGACAACCCGGCCATGTGATGAATTTCTTTGCCGTCTTTCTTGAGCCGACAGGTGCCGTCGAGCAATGTCCCTTTCCCCATCGTCAGCCGCATATTCATGCACAGCACGGGTCGCCCAATGGCGCAGTAATAGCAGTGACCACAGTATGGAGCGAACGACAGTACGACATGGTCACCAGGTTTGACCAAATTCACGTCCGGACCAATCTCCTCGACAATGCCCGCGCCTTCATGCCCCAGCACGACCGGCAATCGAGAGCGGAGGACTCCGTGTATGACAGAATAGTCGCTGTGACACACACCATTAGCCGCAATCTTGACCCGTACTTCTCTCGACTTTGGCGCATCAAGATCAACATCTTCGACTTTGAGCAGAGTATCCAGTTCGTACAATACTGCGGCTTTCATAATGCCCTCCTTCTTTTTCGCTTTTTCGCTTTCTCGCTCCGCTAGACCCCATCTCTGAAGACGGAGCTTTCCAAAATTTTATTTGACGCAGAATGGGGATCGAGCTTGCCTGCCCCAACTTCATCAAAGAAGCGAGAGAGCTCAGGGTCAGTCTGCGCCTTGGCAATCAAACGTTTACGGACTTCATATTCAACCCGCGAGATCAACTCTTCACGGCGGCGCGCTGTACGACGACGCTCAAGCTCGCCGAATTCGCGCGACGACTGATGGTGCTCCTGGATGGACTCAAACAGCTCAGGCAAACCCGTTCCATTAACGGCTTGGGTGGCAAGAACAGGAATCTTCCATGATGAGTTCGTGGTCTCGCCTGCCGGCTTACCGCTGTATTTCAGCTCCAGCATGAGACTCAGCTCAGTCATCATGCGCTGAGATCCGTCGCGGTCGGCCTTATTGACAACAAAGATGTCTGCGATCTCCATCAGGCCGGCTTTCATGACTTGCACGCCATCGCCCGCCTCAGGCACGAGCGTTACGAGCACGGTGTCGGTCGTGCCCATGACATCCAGCTCGGTCTGCCCGACGCCGACGGTTTCAACCATAATGTAATCATAGCCAGCCGCATCGAACAGCTTAATAACGTCCTTGGTCGCCCGCGCCAGTCCGCCATGACTACCACGCGTGGCCATGCTTCGGATAAAGACGCCTGTATCGAGATAATGCTTGCTCATCCGAATCCGATCACCAAGCAGGGCTCCGCCCGTAAACGGGCTGGAGGGATCTATGGCCACAATACCAACCCGCTTGCCCGCTTTGCGCATAAGAGAGGTCAATCCATCGGCTAAGCTCGATTTTCCGGCTCCTGGCGGTCCAGTGACCCCAATGGTAAACGCCCTGCCCTGCTGTGAGCCTATGGCCTCCAGGATGCGCCCGACCACATCCTCATCCTCTGCCCGTTCAACAAGGGTCATCAGGCGGGCCAGCGCACGTGTATCGCCGGCTGACATCTTCTCGAGTAGTTGTTCCAGTTTGTGTGTTGCCATGTTTGCGGTTCTCTCTCCTAAGAGGTCTATATAGCTGAAGCTGGTGTCAAAGTCAGGGCAGCTTGGCTATGCTCTGCAAGAGAGCATAGCCACACACATTCAGCGCATCAGTAGAGTACATTATGGGGAGACAAACATGGAATGGAATAGCCTGTATATTGAAAAAACAGACAACGTTGCCTTTCTTATCTTGGACCGCTCAGCATCGCTCAACGCAGTCAACGATCAACTCATCGGAGACTTCGAAGAGGCGTGTCGAACCCTCCATGCGGACGGAGAGCTTCAGGTGGTTGTCCTCAAAGGGGAAGGGCGAGCCTTTTGTGCCGGCATGGACCTCAAGGCTGCCGCCCAGCGTCCTGCTACGAATGAAGCAATCTACGCGGCCTGGGCTCCGTGGCAACGCGCCTTGGATATGCTTGAACAGCTCAATGCGCTGACGATTGCGTCTATTCACGGAGCTTGCCTTGGAGCTGGGTGCGAGTTGGTCCTCGCCTGTGATTTTCGGATTGCGGCCAATACCGCCTTTTTCTCCTTACCTCAAGTGTTGTATGGCTCACCACCCGATACCAGCCAGAGCTATCGGCTGGCGCAGCTTATCGGCCTGGCCAAGGCAAAGGAGATTCTCATCTTGGGCGAACGTTTTGATGCTTCTCAAGCTGAGCATTGGGGTCTGCTCACCAAGGTTGTTGAAACGGAAAATTTGAAAGAAGAAACGCAGCAGCTCGTCGAGCGTTGCCTCAAAGTCGGCGGTAAAGCGGCGGTAGTCGCGAAACATTTACTCCATCGCTCAGGGACGCTTGCACAAGACGCCTGGCCGGCAGAGATCTCGCGCGCCCGTTCGGCAGCGCTGGAGGAGAAGGACTTTGCAGAGGCCATGCGCATCTATCGTG
>CAUZQN010000095.1:0-7759 GCA_963581605.1 uncultured Binatia bacterium (SeqCode) | reverse complement strand
GGAACAACGACTGCGTTTGCACGTATGCATATTCTGACCGGTCCCCCTCCGCTGGTGCGTTTTACGGGTACGCTGATGCCTGATGCAGATCATCCGGGTGATTCCAACTTGCTGTTTTTCTCCGTGCGGGGTCAAGAATGGCTCTTCCAGGTCACTGACGTGAAGATGGTCCTCGAGCGCCGGGATGCATTCATCCTGAAGGATATCTTCCCAGGTAGGCTACGTGTGAGCGGACCAAGCACGGTTATGGATACATTCCAGAGCCCGGATATCGAAGGACAGACGATCACCCTTGAGGGCCGTCTGTACGTTGATGACCGCCGTTTTCTGATTACAACGGCGGAGGTACACACACGACCTGCCCGAACAGTCTCAGCCCTAGCAGTGTCTTTGTTCTCTTCCTGCTCTGTCCGAATGCTGAGCATCTCCCCAAAAAAGTCACGGCTCACTTCCCCCTGTGAGCCGTGACTCCACTCGACAATCCACCCTTTCCCCCTGTTCTCTTTTTTTCGTAGCCCTGTTCTCTTTTTTGCGTAGATTGACACTGACACTGCAGGAGTGTCAGACTTGGTGAGTTTGAGCTAAGGGTTTCTCCAGCATGGATACAATTATTATCAAAGCCTGTCTCAATGGTACGCGTGGTCGAGAACAGAATCCGCATATTCCGTGGACTCCGGAGGAAGTTGCCGCTGAGGCTCAGCGGTGTGCCGATGCTGGAGCAGCAATCGTGCATATCCACGCCCGTACGAATGATGGGGGCATTAGCTACGACCCCGAGTGGTATACGGAAGCCGACCGCCTCATGCGGGCGCAAACCGATTTGGTGATCAACCACACGACCGCACGTATGCCGGGCGCTTCGATTGATCAGGTGTTGCACTATTTGCGTGAAACCCCCGAGCCGACCGATATGATCTCTCTGAATACAGGGAGCATTACGTTCAACACACCTCTGGTGAATGGAACGCGGCAAACTGTGGCGATTCCCAACTCCTATGAAGATATCCGTCAAACAGTGCTCATCTGTCGCGAGCGAGGCATTATTCCTGAACCGACAGTGCTCGATACAGGATTTCTGTCCAACGTGGTCACTCTGGTCCAGGACGGTTTGCTCCCATCTCCACGCTATCTGTTAGTCGAATTCTCCGGACGCTTTGGCGATAACTTTCTGATTATGCCTGGTACCCCGCAGAGCTATTTCTATCTCACTAGTTGTGTGCGTGAGGTCTTTCCCAAAGCCACATGGATTGCACACGGGATTGAAGAGAGCGTGTTTACTATAGCGAGTCTGGCCATTACGACTGGGGCACACGTCCGCGTAGGTTTCGAGGATCGTGCAACGCTCATCGACGGTGCTTTGGCAACAAGTAGTGCTGACTACGTGGCCTGGGTGGTTGGAGTCGCCCGGGCGCATGGACGTGAGCCGGCAACGCCTCAGCAAGCCAGGCAGCTTCTTGGGCTCCCGCACCACCCAGCAGAGATTGCCGAGAGGGAATGAGGCGATATGCCCACGCCCTATTACAAGCAACACTGGATTGAGATCGATGCAGACCGCTTGGCAGTCTATGACACCCTGTTGCGCTACGAGCCTCGCATGGAACCGCTCCTCGCTCCGCTTGATCTGCAGCCTGGACTGTCGGTTCTGGATGTGGGCTCCGGTCCTGGCTCAACAACCATGGAGTTAGGACGGCGCGTTGGTCCGAGTGGCACGCTCGTTGGCATTGATATCAACGCCGAATTTGTAGAACGAGCCGGAGCACAGGCACAGGCAGCAGGCTTACACCAGGTGAGCTTTCAACAAGCCGACTTCCCGCCCCTGCCCTTCGAGTCTGAGACATTTGATCGAGTTTTTTGTAAAAATGTTCTTGAGTACGTGGATTCTGCCGAAGCCACAGTCCGAGACATTGCCCGGGTGACAAAGCCTGGGGGCTTGGTGGTGTTGATAGACAGCGATTGGGAAATGCTTGCCCTGGACGTGAGTGACGAGGCTTTGCACGATCGTTTCATGTCGGCGATCAAGACCACCGCCATGCGTGAGCCGCGCATCGGCCGAAAGCTGCGGGGTTTGTGTATAGTCGCCAACCTGCGGGACATAAAGGTCAAGATTTTTGCCAGCCCTGATCTCAAAGGGCGTGCAAGACAGATGCTGGAGAACAATTGGTATCAGTACGCACTCGATTCAGGCAGAGTGACGCGAGCCGAGGCGGACGCATGGCGTGACGATATTCGGACACGTCTCAAAAACGACGTCTATTGCTTTTGTTTACCGCAGTTTGTTGTGTCTACGCGCAAAGCAGGCTGACCGAAATTCCTCATGTCAAGCAGGGACGCGGTATGCTGCGTCCTTTTTTTCATCGATTTGCTTACCGATTTTGCCACGGCATTTGCTGCTCGAACGCATGCCCCGCACGCAAGAGCGTGGCATCATCGAAATGTCGTCCGGTCAGCATCAAACCAACCGGCAGTCCGTCTGATTTTCCACACGGAACAGTGAGTGAAGGATGGCCGGTCATATTAAATGGGGCGGTGTTCCCCAACATAACCCAGCCGGAATCGAGCGAAGTGCGGACTCCCATGTTCGGGTCATGGCGATGAGCCGTCATCGGCGTTGTTGGCATGACAAGAATATCGTAGCGCTCGAGTGCCTGATCGTATGCAGTCTGGAGCGTGCGGCGTTGGTTTTGGGCTTTCGCATATAAGCGGCCATGATACGCTTGGTTAAGATAGTCGCCGATCAGCACGACAAATTTGACCTGATGGGGCAAGTCTTGCGCCTGCGCCTTGAGCGATTTACCCAGCGCGTTGACCAGGCTTTCGTTGTACAATCCTTTCCAGTGGTGGCCGACGCCGTGCCCGTAGACCAGTGCCGCCATGCCTTCGGTAATCAAAGCCCAGGTGATACCACCGGCTTCAAGATGGGCCGGGATGGAGACTTCTTCTGCTTGTGCTCCAAGATCTTGCAAGGCTTTGACCGCTTCATGAACCTTGGCATCGACATCCGGTTGCGATACTGGGGTAGCAAAGCCTTGTGTCACCACACCTAACCGCAAGCCGCTTATGCCCTGACCGAGTACTTGTGTATAGGACTGAACGGGAACGTCGGACTGGCGTGGGTCCATTGGGTCTTTTCCGGCAATGACTTCAAGCAGCAGGGCGGCGTCTTCCACGGTCTGAGCCATGGGGCCGGTGTGGTCGAAGGTGTTATCAATACCGACTATGCCGGTATAGGGAACGAGACTGTGTGTTGGCTTGAGCCCAACCACACCGCACCACGACGCGGGAATCCGAATCGATCCGCCCTGGTCCCCGCCAATAGTAATATCAATGTCCGCATACGACAGCGCTGCACCAGAACCACCTGACGAACCCCCGGCCAGATGGTCTGGATTGTATGGATTGCGAGTCGGACCGTAGGCGCTGGTATGGCCGCCGCCCGAGAACGCGAAGTTGTCCATATTCAGGACGGCGATAATCTCACCACCCGCATCGAGAATGCGAGTGATAATCGTGGCGTCAATGTCCGGCACATAGCCGTCGAGCACCAGTGAGCCACACGTCATTGGTACGCCGGCGATACACACATTGTCCTTAATTCCGATGCGCTTGCCCGCCAGCGCGCCTGTAGGTGCGCCCTTTATCGAGCAACGGCGTATGATGGCGTTGAGTGGGTCATCTTCACGGCTGGGTCGATTCCCCGGATCACGCTCACGATACGTGATCTCGGGCAGATTGGCCGGAGTCTGATCGAGCGCGTCCAGGGCAGCAAACATATCCGGCAGCAGCGCCTCATACGCTTCCGCCTCTTCTGCGCTCAGTTCGAAATTGTGCCCCGCAGCCAGGCGATGCAGATCTTCTTTAGTGGGTTGTCGTAATGCCATGCCGGCCTCCTTATTGAAGTCTACATGACATAGATGGGCTGTCTTTGTCTAGAAGTACGTTGGAGAGTGATGTGTTGTTCTGGATCGGTTTGCCACAATCCAACCTGTCACGGCTCATGAAGAAACTTGGGCTGCGCTAAGGCTGCAAGTAGAGCGCTAGCCCTTTTCTTTCAAAAGCATCAAGAATATAAGTGCTGTTGGGTATATCTGATCGCATTTGGAAAGGAGCCTGCTCATGCCGCTGTCTCATATCCATGTCGTTGATCTGACCCGCGCGCGCTCCGGGCCCACCTGTGTGCGCCAGCTTGCTGATATGGGCGCCCAGGTGATTAAGGTCGAGCAACCCAGCGACGATGGGGAATGGGGACGCCACGGTTTTGATTTCCAAAACCTGCACCGCAATAAGCGCAGCATAGTACTCGACCTGAAGGACGAGCGGGGGAAAGCGATTCTTAAACAGCTTGTGAAAAAAGCGGACGTCCTTGTTGAGAACTACCGCCCCAATGTGAAGACGCGTCTCGGCATAGACTACGGCGACCTGCGACCACTCAATCCGCGTCTCATCTATGCCAGCATCTCCGGCTTTGGGCAGACTGGGCCATACAAAGACCGACCAGGATATGACCAGGTCGCCCAAGGCATGGGCGGACTGATGAGTATTACCGGCTTGCCGGGCGGTGGCCCGGTGCGAGCGGGGATTCCTGTAGCAGACCTGAGCGCCGGACTGCTCGCCGCTCAGGGCATCCTGGTTGCGCTTTTAGACCGGGAACGATCTGGGGAAGGTCAGTGGGTGCATACCTCACTGTTGGAAGCCATGGTGTCCATGCTCGACTTCCAAGCCACCCGCTGGCTCATGGGTAAAGAAATCCCCCCGCAGGCGGGCAATAATCACCCAACCGTCATCCCAACCGGGACTTTCAGGGTGAAGGACGGCTACATCAATATTGCTACGACCAACCATATGTGGAAGCGTCTGTGTGTGGTGCTGGGGGATGCAGCCTTAGCCGAAGACGAGCGCTTTTCCTCCCCAGGCCGACGGTCCAAGAATCGAGATGCACTCACGCCGATGCTCGAAGAGAAGCTCAAGGACAAAACGGTAGACGAATGGATCGCTGAACTCAACGCGGCTGGGGTTCCGTGTGGGCCGATTTTATCTATTGATCAAGTTTTTGAGAACGAACAGGTACAGCATCTTGGCCTTGCGCATCCCATTGAACACCCTACGCTTGGGACTATTCAGCTTCTTGGCCGACCCGTGACACTAAGCCGCACTCCCGCCAGCCTGCGTACGCCAACTCCAGAGAAAGGGGAGCATACAGACGAAATTCTGAAGGATCTGGGGCTGGGTGAGGAAGAGATTCAAAAACTTCGTGAGGATGGGGTTATCTAAACAGATTGACAAATTGACAAACCGGAGCTGCAGCGCACAGTTTTACTTGAAGGCGTGGAAGGTGAGGATGGTAAAGGTCTCTCGAACGTGGGGGATTTTCTGGATTTGCTCGGTCACTAAGTGAGACAGACCTTCAAAGTCGTCAACATACAGCTTGATCAGCAGATCATAGGCTCCAGATATTGAATACGCTTCGGAGAAGCTCTCTAAATCGGTGACACGATCTGCTACCTCGGCCAGGGTGCCTGGTTCGACCTTCATCATCACAAAAATAGCGCGCATCGTTTTCCTCTCTTATCGAAAGAATATTGGAATATTGGAATATTGGGGGGCTAGTTCATATCTCCGATGCCATACGACACTCCCCTTCCTGTGTGTGAATACTTCTCTCTACAAAGCAAATTCCTCACGCCATTACAATACAATCACCCGCTGCCTACGCATCGATACCGAATCCAGTAATAACTGTGGTAGATTTTGGCGTTGTGCTGCGAGTTTGTCGCATTCACCGATTTCTCCTCGACCTTTTCGCCCTCATTCACGACCTGATAGTTTGGACATTCGCTTTCAATACTGGTTAACAGTTTTTCTCTCACCTCCTCCTTGGGCCGGCTGGCCAGCGGTGTCATGCCGTCCCAGTCCAACTCGAACCGAGAGAATTTCATACGTTTGGCGAGAATAGGCGCGGTCTTGGGTTTTGCACTCAAAAATGGGATCGAGATAGTTGACGTTTTGGCGGAACCGCATGCCGAGGCGAGAAGAATGATCAGAGTCAGGGAGAACCACCGTGTTTTTTTCATACCCCATTCCTTTCCAGAACCGTCTTGAAGAACTTGACTGGATAACAGGAAAAAGAGAGTACCATGAGGGGCCACTCCTCTGCCAGAGTCCTGGGTGCCATTTGCTCTTCCCGTGCGCCTCCACCTCTTCTCCGCCGAGATGGCAGTGTATGAATCAGCAGCTTGAAGCTCTTCTCAATCGGCTCCTGGAAGCCGAGCGTTCGGGACATCGGCTCCTTGATGCAGCTTGGCTCTTTTAAGCCTGGAGGCCTTTTAACAATCCATACAAACGGCTGATCTTTCTTGACAGCGTAGGTTAATAAGCCCATCCTGTGAAGATAAATCGTAGAAGAGCTATGAAAGAGACAAACCAAGAAGCCCCGCCGAAAAAGCGTCATCCGGGCACGATTCATCCCCTGATGCCTGCCAAGGAACGGCTGGCTTTATGGCGCAGCACCAAAGGCATGTGGAAGGACCGCGCCGAAGCGATGATCCACGAGCAGGAAAGCATCCGGTCCGAATCTGACCGCAAGCTCCCACCCCTACGCTGATGCTTCGTGTACACCCTCGATACTAACGCGATCATCTACTAACTGAACGGCGAGCCGTCTGTCGCTCGTATCCTTGATGATGTTTTCGACAAGGAAGAGCCGATTTATGTTTCGGCGATGACAGAACTCGAACTGTTTAGCCATCGCCTCTTGACCGAAGATGATAGCGATACGATCACACGCCTGCTTGCATCGACGGTCATTGTCCCAGTTGATTCCCAACTCGCCCGGTTTGCGGGATTTCTCCGACGACAAACCCCGCGTCTGAAAGCAGCAGATAGCGCCATTGCTGCGACGGCACTGCTGACGAATACGACCTTGGTCACGCGTAATGTGCGTGATTTTCAACAAATCGACACGCTGCAGTTGTTAGAGATTTAGGCTGGAATTATCCCTGCTTAGAGAAAAAGTGTGCTCTCATTCTTAGAGGGACTGTCAAGGAAAAAGTAGGAATACAGAATTCTAAAGGCTACTATTATCAAAACCCTGTCCCTCATTCCTGTGAAACTTCCCCCTGTTGTTTAGAAATACCTGTAGATGCTCGGCACTGGTGTCGTAAGAGAGCTTCAAAAAATATGACTTTGGTGATCCATCTACAGCGCCACATATTCTACAGATCATTTTGTCTGTTTTGACCCGTTGGAATAAAAGGTCACTGCTGGGGAGAAGAATCAGACGGCGGAGTTTGCTCGACTATATCGGCAACTATACTTAGTTCGTCTGAAATATTCGGCAACAGATTTTGGGATACTCGAGCCCCGGAAGCCAATCGCCGGAGAGAGGTTTTCTCCAGCCACTTCCGTGCCCGTGCAGAGAATATCTCTCCCCATTTTCTCTTCGTCATAGACTCGAGCGTTCTCTTGAGGAATTCAATGTCTCTGCTGAGTTCCTCAACTTTTTGCTTGGGTTGCTCTTTGTCAGCAATTTCTTCTTTCAACTGCGATGTAAAATCAGTCTTGATCTGTTCGAGACCATCGCGAAATTCTTTTATATCTTCACTAGATAGTGGTTCATCCGGAAGCTCCTCAAGGCGCTCCCTCAAATGCTCCAACACCGATGATTGCGCTTCAAACTGCCGTACAATGGCGGCTGATACTATGTCTTCATAGAGTCGTTTCACCCAAGCTTGAATCTCAGCCAACAATCCTTTTCGTTCATAAA
>CAUZQN010000094.1:0-7798 GCA_963581605.1 uncultured Binatia bacterium (SeqCode) | reverse complement strand
CTGCCTTGCCTATCTTCTGGCTCGTGGCGTCAGTAAGCCGCTGCGTAGACCGACGGCGGAGCTGCGGCATGTCGGCAGAGGGGAGTTCCATCGCTCGCTCAAGATAATTCGCCCAAAGAGGTGGGCGAATTATCTCAGGCCTTCAAATTGGATGGCGCGCCAATTGGCAGAATTGGACGAGATGAAGGCCGATTTTGTTGCGCATATGACCTTCAAAGAAGCCCGGGCACGGTTCGAAAAGACGTATTTGGTCCAAGTATTGACGTCGGCAAAAGGCAACGTTTCGCGGGCCGCAATCATGGCGGGGAAAGATCGTGCCGAGTTCTATAAGCTGCTGCGCAAACACACGCTGAATCCGTGGACATTTAAAGAAAAAATCGCCCCGTCCTAAAAACCACTAACAAAACTCCGTCTTATCCTGTCGGCCTGGATACCTGCTTGCGCAGGTATGACAAAAAAGAACTGTCATTCCCGTGGAAACGGGAATCCAGGGGGGAGAGGCTGGGGCGTTGACAATGGGCTCTAGGCAGTTCTGTTAGGCACTCTAAGCCGCGCCCACCTTGCGACACTATACGCTTGTGGATACTATCTTGACCACCCCTTTGTAACTGAACACTCACTCAGCCTTTCGGCCGGTCCTTTGGCCAGTTCTTCGGCCTAGAACAGTGTCGTCGAGAGAGGGACGCAAGATGGTAGATGCATCGCATGACGCACATAACGCACTTGACGCACCTAAAGGTATGTTGGCGGGCTATACTGTCCTGGACTTTACGCAGATTGTGGCCGGGCCGACAACCACGCGGCTGATGGCGGAAATGGGTGCCGAAGTCATCAAGGTCGAACAAGCCCCCAAAGGTGATCCTGCCCGGCTCAACGCTGTCTTAAAAAAAGGCCGGAGTGGATATTTTATTCAACATAATGTTTGCAAGCAGAGCCTGTGTGTCAGTCTCAAAACGGATAAAGGCCGCGAAATTATTCGCGGCCTGATCCCGCATATGGACGTGGTGGTTGAGAACTATAGCCCGGGGGCCATACAACGGCTGGGCTTTTCGTACCAGGAACTCAAGAAACTCAACCCGCGCCTGATCATGTGTTCGATTTCCGCCCTCGGCCAGACCGGACCGCTCGCGCATATACCTGGCTACGATTTTATTGCCCAAGCATACTCTGGGATTAGTGAAATCATAGGCGAGCGGGGTGGGGCGCCCGTCATGCCTATGGCCGCCATTGGAGATGTGAGCACCGGTGTGCATGCCTTTGGCGCGATTGCCTGCGCGCTGCTCCACCGTGAGCGAACGGGCGAAGGGCAATATATCGATGTGTCACTGCTGGATGCGTATATCCATTCTCACGATTTTGGCATTCAGTCGTACAGCGCTTCGGGTGGAAAGTTTATACCGACGCGGAGCGGCTCGCATCATATGGGACTTGCCCCGTGTGGCATTTTCCAGGCACGAGACGGCTATGTCGTCATCGTTGGCGCTCTTGACCATCAGTGGCAAGGCGTAGCGCGGGCGATCGGACATCCGGAATTTGTCGAAGATCCGCGCTTTCGGACTAATCGTGATCGAGTGCATCATAAACAAGAGCTGATCGCCGCCATTGAAGACTGGCTCCAGTCTGTGCCCAACCGGGAAGCTGCAGTAGAGGCGCTCCACCGAGAACGTGTGCCGGCGGCACCGGTCTTAACCATTCCCGAGGTGGTGAACCATCCACATCTTCTTGAGCGCGAGGCTATTCGGCCCATACACGACGATATATTAGGTGATTTTGTCCTGCCCGGTTTCCCCTTCCGTTTTTCCAGCTCGGCCAGAACCGACGCGCCGCTGGAAGCGCCGGATTTGGGGCAGCACAACGCCGCTGTGCTTGGGCGGTATCTCGGATATGCGGAAGATCAGGTCCAGCAACTCACGGCCGATGGGATCCTCGTTTGCCGACCGACCCCGCCTGAGAACAGGGCCGAAGAATAGAAAGGATAAGAAGTTGATACAATATAAAAGGGGGCCTATACCGGCCCTCCGCAGCCTGCTGACCGGGCTGCTCCTCCTGGCCAGCGTTTCTCCGTGTTCGGGCTATTTCCTGGATAAGCAGGTGCACTCCCTGGTGAATTCGTGGTCACGTTTTGATCGCTTTCTGGCGACCTTTGATCCGGCCGGGCGCTATGTCCGCCAGCCGATCGAGCGCCAAATCCCCGCGTTGACCTTCAAGGGGTTTTACCGTCAGTGGTCTGATATCCAACTGTCCGGCGACAGGCGAGTCGGGAATCGGAAGAAAGATTTTCGCTTCTCCCAAATGCAGCACCAGTTGGAACTGGAACTCCACTACCAGATCTCACCCAATATCGAAATTACGAATGTGAATAATTTTGTGTATGACGCCGTGTATAACTGGCAGGATTCTGCTGGACTCTATGCTCCGCGTGTCAGCGAAACTACACGCGTCTACCATAATTTTGAACGCACCGTACGTGAGCTCTACCTGAGCTATCGCACCCATAATCTCGATGTCGTGTTAGGAAAACAACAGATCGCCTGGGGCAAGATGGATGGCCAGTATATCGATGTCATTAACGGCATGGATAGGCGCGAATCCGTCCAGCTTGAAGCGAGCGATTATGAGTGGAGACGACAGCCGGCGTGGATGGCCAACGTCACATATTTCTTTGGAGCGAATTCGCTTAATGTACTCTATATTCCGAACTTCGAGCAAGATCGCAATCCAGTACCTGGCTCGCCGTGGTATTCGCCGCTCATTCCTCCGCGTGATGACGATGTGAAATCCCTCTTGGATGGACGGTCCGAGCCGTCCGGGGATACCTTTCGCAAGACCCAGAGACCGTCTGCCGGCGACTTCGGCGATCATCAATACGCCGTGCGTCTGGATGTGTCGATGGAACCGCTCACCTGGGGCCTGATTTATTATTACGCGTGGGATAAAAATCCCAGCCCCTTTATCGTGGGCAGCAACGTGGATGCGGATGGCAATACGAACTTAGAGTTTCAGCCCAAGTTTCAACGTATGCACCATATTGGTATTACGGCGGACTATGCCTCAGCTCTGTCCGGAGTCCCTTTTGTTGGTGAGCTTCCCTTGGTGCTGCGTGTCGAGGGATTGTGGACTCGAGACGTCCCCTTTGTTGATTTTGACCATCAGCAAGCCGCGCGCGACGGCAGCCGCAATTCCGGGATAGTCACACGTGATACGATGCGTGCCGCTATGGCGTTCGAGTTTGCTTTTCCGGGCAATACGACATTTCTGTTTCAGCCGTCTCTGTTGTACACGTTTGACTGGCGTGAATCGTTAGGCAGTGGGTTTGGTGGTGCAGTGGGTGATGAGTGGAACGTCTTACCCGTGCTCTATGCAGAACGCCCGTTCCGCTTCACGCGTGACCGCTTACGGGTCGGTTTGACCCTTATTCCGTGGATTAGCGGACCGATCCGAGAATGGCAGGGCATCAAGAGCAGACTCGTGGCCACTTATCGTTTCTCTCAGTTCATTACCGGACGCATGACGTATACCACCTACAGCAGTGGCGACCGCCGGGACGTGTATGGCCAGTACAATCACTGGGATAATCTGGGCTGGGAACTCAGTTACGAGTTCTGATCGGCTCTCTTGAAAGAGAGGACCGTTCTGTTTCGGACAGCTCTTAGCGGACGATGATCCTATGAGTATACGGCTTTTTCCCTCATTCTTGCTCACGCTATTTGCTTTTTATTTTGTCTCCGTCTTCTCCGTTCCGGCTGTACCGATCGCTGGAGCTGCCGAACAGAACGGCGGCCAGCAAAAAACCTGGAAGACCATAGATGAGCTGTCCGAAGCAGAAAAAGCCACGATAGATTTTCGTCTAGATACCCCGCGAGACACAGCGATTCCGTATCTCCCAGCCGAACCGTACCCCTTTGAACCTCCCTATACGGCAGAAGAGATGGGCTATCGCTCCATGGAGTTTCCCCACGTGTCTCGCTGGTCGCATGCCATGGCCGATGTGTTTGGGGCTATCACGAGCAATGGATATCTGGATGAGGGCATTACTATTGGTTTTAGCCATTATTTACCCGACCAGGATGGGGTGCCCGGCCAGCTCACCGTGGCGCCGGGAGAAGCCTATTTTCGGATGGCGTTCTATTACACTTATCCGCCCGAGAATCAAGACTTGCAGGATCTCTGGATTCTGAGGCGCACGGATCAACAGGAAACGACCAAGCTTGACAATTTCATCTATAGCCCAACCTTGCGCCGCGTGCGCCGCCAGCCGCAACCGCGTCGGGATGCTCAGTTCCCGAATAGTGTCCAGAGCTTTGATGATATAGTCGGACGAGATGCCTGGGAGTTCTCCTGGCGCCTGCTCGGAACGGACGTGCTGCATGAGACGGTTCGGTTCCCTAATACGCGTCCGACGGTTACACTCGCCCAGCCCGATGGAAATTTTTATGAGGTGCCGGCGGATCACATTAAAATGCTCGGAGATACGTATCCGCATTATACCGATGATGGTGGTGTGGCCTGCTATGTGGTTGAGGCGCGCACGCGTAAAGACTGGCTGCCAAACTACCGCATAGGCAAGCTCATCTATTGGCTCGACCGGCACAGTTTCTATCCGCTGCGTATCGAGCAGTACGACCATGACAACCAGCTAGTTATCATAGAGGTTCGGAACGCCTATCTCGTCAACCCGGCACTAGAAGGGCGTGGCTACGCCGGACTTTTCACTGTGTATTATGATATTGGCTTAGACTTGATGAGCTATAGTGCGCACGACGCACATTGGGTGAGGGAATGGTCCAAAGAAGATCAACGCACGATGTTTGAGCCTGATTTTATGCGGCGTAGATGGCTCAAGTATCCGCTCAAAACACAAGCGCTGGTGTATACGCCTGAAAAGTTTTTCTTACGCCCTTTGCTTTACCCAGAGAAATTTCCGGACGAGCGAAAAATTGTCGTGTCTGAGGTTGTTGCGCGCCGGATAGACGCGCAAGAAGAAGCCGGGCATCTGGTCTTTGAGACGACCTCCCAGCTCAGCGCAACCAAGACGCCATAATGTCCACAATGTCCACAAGAATTCTCCTAGTGTGGATAGTCACCTGCTGCCTATGGTTTTGGTCCGGGGGCCTCACTGCCGGGCAGACCGCCTGGGCGCAAGGCCTAAGCGGCGTGCAGCGGCCGAAGATGGGGAAGACAGTTGCCGAATTGTCTGACGAAGAGAAGGCGTTATTGGATTTTCGGACCGACACGCCCCGACATAGCGGGCGATATAGCCTTCCCATTGGCCGATAGTGGTCGCACATACCTTATGGTAGGCCCTGATGACTTCGTGCAAATCTTCGGGATCCAAGCGTTCCGCCAGTGGGGTGGAGCCGACGAGGTCGCAGAACATCACGGTGAGTTGACGGCGCTCCACATCGGGCGGGTGGTCCGAGGCTGATTCCTGAGTCTGCGTCTGGCCAACCCAGACGAGAACGCGTCCGTTTTCGTCTGTCGCGATCTGTTTGGCGTCAATCAGTTCGGTCTTAATATCTTCAATGTCTTCGGCGGTGAGGGCGAAGCGGCGCTGCAGCGTGCGGTAGGCAATACGCCGTTCTCTTTCGAGCTGAGCAAGAACGCTGGCGAGGATTTCGTCAAATGTCATGGTGTCAGCTCAGCACCAGGGGGAAAGGGAGCAAGAGAGATGGATATATAAACGTTGTGTTCTCGCGTGCTCCAGTTTTATCGAAGTCATTTCTGAGGATGCACGGTTTCCTCACGCGGGCGCCATTTCTCTTCTTCGTTACTGCTCCTTATGCTGGTCTTGCCAAGCCCGTCCCATAGAGTCAGCGGCGAGGATGGCATCCGCTACCATATCGGGTTGGACTTCGAAGGGCTCGTTATGAATGGTTTCTCCTTCCGCTGTTGCCCGTTGGGCAACCTGGGTGAGCATGTCGTCTGGTAGCTCTGCAAGTCCGATCTCAGCCAGGGTGATGGGCAGTCCGACTGCCGAGGAAAAGGTGAGTACGGGATCAATGACAGAGCGCGGCTTGCCCTCAAGAATCAGCTGCGTGAGCAGCCCATAGGCGACTTTCTCGCCGTGATAGAAGGGGTGGGTGAGAGGCGTGGCTGTCAGACCGTTATGTACGGCATGCGCAGCCGCCAGGCCGGCGGACTCAAAGCCCAATCCCGATAGCAAGGTATTGGCTTCGACCAGCCGTTCCAGGGCGGGATTGACCACATTGCGTTCTACGGCTCGCTTGGCGTCCGGACCGTCTTCGATCAGAATATTGTAACACAGCTCGGCCAGCATTTCGGCACTTCGGGTCGAGGCTCCACCGCGCATATTCTGGATATGGCCGTCCACGCATGTTTTGGCTTCAAACCAGGTCGCGAGGGCATCACCCATACCGGCAACAAGCAGACGCGCTGGAGCCTGGGCAACAACGTGGGTATCCACGACAACGAGGTCGGGGTTCCTGCGATAGAAACGATATTCCTGAAACACACCTTCAGGCGTATACATCACCGAAAGCGCGCTGCACGGGGCATCGCTTGAGGCAACGGTTGGACAATTCACAACCGGCAGGTCGAGGTCGTCGGCCACAGCCCGCGCGGCATCCAGGACCTTTCCACCGCCCGCCCCAATGACGACCTGAGCCTTATGCTCACGAGCTGTCTTTTTGATGCGTTCAATCTCCGGGTATGAGCACTCCCCTCCAAACTGATGCACCGCATGGCTAATGCCTGCATCCTGGAGGTGTTTCTGCCAGACTCCCGAAAGCAGACGAATAGCGCTTTTCCCCGCAACGATAAGCGCCGGCCCTTGCAGGCCGATGCGCCGCATTTCGGTTCCGAGCGCAGCCGTCGCATTCTTGCCTTGAACATAATGGCTTGGAGCTGAGAAGACCGAGAGCATGCGTCCCTCCTTTAAGTAACACTCGTTTGGATAGCGTAGGATGTGGGGCAGTATAGACGCAGACCTGCCAGTGCAGCAAGCGGTTGAAGGACAAGCGGGATAGAGCCCTCAGTCCTGGAGAGCTGTATTTTTCGGGAGATGAAGAGGCCGAAGATGCCTTCGTTGGGCCGTTTCGTCTATATGCGAGCCCACAATTATTGCCGAGTTGCGCGGGCCAGGCAACTCAAATCCTGGTGTCACGTGTCTAAACAAAATAGCACCTATACATAACGGTATTTTATCCGACCAGCTGTCGAAAACGTAAATGGGACGTATTCCCGTTTATTCAGTCTGCAGTCGAATGAGGGGATTGTGTCTGGAAATGCAGTTCAGGTCACTTATGCTGAGTGACGTACTAAAGGAGAAAGTTCAGGTTTGACAATCTCACAGTAACATTCTACACTTTTGAAGAAATGACCATTGGACACACAAATCTCCGCTTTCATTTCAGATACCACCAAGAGCTTAGTCGAAGAGTATGCTGACTCGCATGGCGTCAAGAAAGGACATCTTGTCGAAGAGGCCCTCTTGCATCATCTGCAGGCGCTCCGGGCACTACCCGCTGATGTCATTATTCCGCCTCGGCTTGTCGTGACCGCTGAGAGCGGCGAAGCCGTGCATGCGCGCATGGCAAAGCCGCGGCGGCCGACAGAAGCTATGCGACAGCTGTTCGAGAAATAGCTGTTGTGTTGATTACGGTCCGTCAACTCCAAGCCGAGGATGATCGGAGCGAGTTCCGTAGCGGCAATGTTGAGCTTGATCGTTTCTTTCAACGCTACGCTGGCCAGAACCAGTTCAAGCACCATATTGGGACGACGTATGTCGCGGTTGAAGCCGATGTGGTGGTTGGTTTTGCCACAGTCGCTGCGTCGCAGC
>CAUZQN010000093.1:0-7834 GCA_963581605.1 uncultured Binatia bacterium (SeqCode) | reverse complement strand
CAATTTGACCGGCGTCTATCTGGCCTGTCGGGCGGCAGCCGAACCCCTGCTGTCTCATGGCGACTCTGGTCGGATCATTAATATCGTCTCGCTGCTGGGGGAACGCGGCATGATTAACGGCAGCGTGTATTGTGCCGCGCAAGCCGGTGTACTCAATCTGACTCGGGCCTTGGCCTTGGAGTGGGCGCGGAGTGGAATCACCGTAAACGCAATCGGGGCGGGCTGGACAGAAGGCATGGGATTGCTCAAAGACGCTCACATGCAAGAGCAGCTCGTGCGCTATCTGCCGCATAAACGTTTGGCCCAGCCGCACGAGATAGGCGAAGCCGCCGTCTACCTCGCTTCAGACAAATCTGGATTTATCACCGGACAGACGGTGTGGATTGAAGGTGGGGCACTCAGCCATTTGTAATCGTGCGTCTTCACCTCCCGACTCGCAGCCCGTCAAGTAAACGATCTAAGCTCGCGCCTATCTCCCGACGCGCGGTCTGCACATCCTCGGATTGGGCAATATATATGGCGGCTCCATCCAACGCTCCAAGCAGCAACTGGGCCAGCGGCTCAACAGGCTGGGGTTCAATCAGCCCAGCATCCAGCACTTCTTGTAAGGTCCGTCGAATAATGCCTAAGCCGTACTCCTCCTCCAAACGGCGGAGTACCTTCCAGCCGAGGACAGACGGCCCATCAATCAGCAAGATGCGTTGTACAGAGGGATCAAGACAGCCGTCGAGAAAAGCGGCACAGCCGGTCCGGACTCGCTGATCCCAGAGATCACCGCGACCGGACTGCATGGCCTGAGCGATGTTTTGGATTAATTCCTGATTCAGTTCCTCAAGGATGGCCAGGAAAAGGTCAGACTTATCGCGGAATTGGTAATAGAGCGCGCCACGCGTCACCCCGGCCCGCTTCACAATCTCCTCAGTCGGCGTGTCAGCATAACCACGCTCAGTAAACAGTGTGCGTGCAGCCTTGAGCAGAGCCGCGCGGGTTAGTTTTGACTGTTCTGCTTTTTTCACCTTGACATTCATACAGTCTGTATGTATTCTTTAGAATATCGAGCCTATATGAGAAGGTAACATATGGACTTCAGAATTTCTTGTAGGAAAATCAAAGAGGCACAGGAACCCGAGTCCTCAGCGCAAGGAGGCCGCTATCATGCTGACAGAAGCGCCCCCAAACACGTCTGACCCACAAACGCCCATGCAGCCCAATTCCCCACTTGAATTCAACCCTCTGCTGCCGGAATTCCGTCAGAACCCCTACCCCACCTACCACCGGTTTCGGGACGCCGACCCCGTACATTGGAGTGAATTCTTCGGCTTCTGGGTAATCACCCGCTACGATGATATCGTGACCATGCTACGTCATTCCAAGGCCAGTGCAAATCCACGCGATTGGGAGCGGTTTGATGACTATGTGGAATCGCTCGGTGGGACTGGCCCTGCCGGGGATATGCAAGCCCGCTGGATGCTCTTAAAGAATCCGCCCGACCACACCCGACTGCGCAAGCTGGTGACAAAAGCCTTTACACCCCGCGTGGTCGAAAACATGCGGCCACATATTCAAACGATCGTGGATGATCTGCTGGACCCGATACAAGCAAAGAGCAATTTCGATATTATTGCCGACCTGGCCTTCCCCCTGCCGGTGATCGTTATCGCCGAACTGATTGGCGTTCCCACCAAGGATCGCGACCAGTTCAAAGAATGGACCGGAGCGCTGGCCCGTTCGCTTGATCCGGTTATCACACCGGATATCTCCGCAGCAGCCGACAGAGCGACTGAAGCGTTTATCGATTATTTTACTCGCCTGGTCGCCGAACGGCGGGCTCATCCCCAACAGGATCTTTTGAGTGGCTTGATCGCTGCCGAGGAAGAAGGCGACAAACTGGACGAAGACGAGCTGCTGGCAACGGCAATTCTCTTATTTGCCGCAGGCCATGAAACCACAATGAACCTGATCGGGAACGGTATGCTGGCTCTCTTGCGCAATCCAGACCAACTAGCCAAACTGCAGGCCGATCCGGCACTGATCGACACTGCGGTAGAAGAATTTTTGCGTTACGACGGATCAGTCCAAGTCACTGCTCGGGTTGCGCTGGAAGACATTGAACTCGGCGGCAAAACCATACGCAAAAACCAGCAATCCCTGCTCCTCCTAGGTGCAGCCAACCACGATCCGGCGCATTTCCCAGATCCGGACCGGCTCGATATTACGCGTCAAGATAATACCCAGCTTACCTTTAGCCACGGCATCCACCATTGCTTAGGTGCGCCGCTCGCACGCGTCGAAGCCCAGCTAGCAATTAACACTCTGCTGCGTCGCATGCCGAATATGCGCCTGGCAACACCGAAGCTAGAGTGGCGTGACATGCTGACCCTGCGTGGACTGAAAGCCCTGCCCGTCATCTGCTAAGCCATCGCTGTCAGTACCTCCCGCGTGTGGGGCGATCGTTCGGATCGCCCCCTTCTCCAGACGAGTAGATCTGCACGAAATGATGAGAGAACAGGCTGAAGTTGTAGTGGTAATCTCGTCCTAAACGTGCACTATGTCACTTGATCATTTACGCTGACAAACCACAGGTCGTCAGGTCATAGTGACAATACAGGAGGTATTGTTATCGGTGCTGCTGAGAATAAACAATTGGTGTACGACACGTTTGTCGCGTTAAGCGCTGCTGCTTCTGACAAATTTTTTGGGAATTAGGCGGATAACATTCGCTGGACCATTATCGGCACAACGAAATACTCTCACACCTATACGGGCAAGGCGGACATCGCTGATCGGCTCTTTACTCTGCTTGCGGAACAGCTCGACGGGTTTATTACCGACACCGCCCTGAACACGATCGCCGAAGGCGACTACGTCGTTCTGCAAGCCCAGGGCAAAGCGCAGACGAAGACGGGCAAACCGTATAACAATACCTACTGTATGGTCATGCAGCTCCAAGACAGTAAGATCCAGCAGATTACGGAATATTTGGATACGGAGCTGGTGACGGCGGCGTTCGAATAATCTGAAGGTTAATAAGAGAGACGCATGGGATCCCCGCTCCCTTCCTCACTCTGATTGCCATTCTCTTACTCCGACAGCACCCCGGGCCAGTTCGCATCCGCCTTCTTAATATGGCCGGGAATATCTCTTTTCCATTGCTCTCGCGTCGGTTTATCAAAGTTGAGGTAGAGTTTACCCTCAACCAGCATCCAGACTGCAGGGTTTGTTGGGGCGACTGTTCCTGCGGCGACGGCCGCCGCGCAGTAACCACCGTATTGCGGTGCGAATTTTTCAGGCTGTGCGGCAAACGTATCTCGGTTCTGAGCACTCGAAAACAGCCACTTGGCCCCGTGCCATTCATGGCTGAAGGACGCGGTGCCCTTGAGCATTTGCTTCTCCGTGAAGTAGGCTACCGGGTCAGCGCCCCGAATGGCCGATCCATCTCGATCTGAAAAAACAGGATCCAAGGGTTCAGGCGGAAAAGGCAACTGAGCGAACCCCTGAGCGACGAAGAAGGCCAAGGCCGTTCCCGCAATGAATACACACTGAATTTTCATTACCCGCCTCATCCGCACAACTTTCCCCTCCAAAATAAAACCGGCACGAAGTGATTTCCTACGCACTCCTCCGTACCGCAAGCAGGTCCGAAACCCGCGTCCCCAGCCAGCCCGCCTTACGCTTGTTCCAGTATAACGCACGCAATTGCGCACTCAGTGAGCCCGGCCTGCCATCACCTAGCACAGTCTCACCGACTTGTGTCACCGGCATAATACCGCCCGCGGTTGAGCAGACAAACGCTTCATCAGCGCTGGACAGCGCCTGTACGGCATAGTCGCCGGTTTCGACCGGTACGCCGATTTCTTGGGCAAGATCCAAGACGGTCTTGCGCGTAATACCTTCGAGCACATTTGTTCCTGGGCTAAAGAGTTTTCCGTCCTTGGCCCAAAAGAGATTGAAACCCGGCCCTTCACTCAGGAAACCTGACAGGCCACACAAGACCGCAACATCGGCTCCGGCATCAAGAGCTTGGAGTTGGCCCTGGGTTAAATCGCCCCAATGAAAATTCTTATAGCGCGCGTCAACGCAGGCATCGGGAATACGCACGGTTGAAGCAACAAAAAGATGAAGCCCTTCCGCCTGTTTGTTTGGAGAAGCAATCCAAATATAGGGAACCGCATAGGCAATAAAAGTCGGTCTGGTCTGCCGCAGGTCGCGGCTTCCGGAAATGGTAAAACACCCGCGCGTCGTCAACACCTCTACATAGGCGTCTTCCAGTCCGGCTCGGTCCGTACACTCAGCCAGGATCTCTTTGATTTCGGCTTTGGCATACGGACAGGCAATACGCATGCCGGAACAGGAGTTGAGAAAACGGCCAATATGGTCGTCGAGTCGAAAGAAATAGCCTTTCCAGGTTGAGACTACATCATACACAACGTCACTCCGACTAAAGCCCAGGTCGAAGACCGAAATCTTGGCTTCATCAGCATTGACATACTGTCCGCCAATAAAGGCGATACCTTTTGCCATCTCTGCCCTCCTGTGTCTATACGACAGACTCATAGCCCAGACTGCTCGCCTAGACCTCTATTTTCTCATATCAAAACGTAAAAATCCCGAGAAGAACGCCCGGAACACGAGAACGCTAGCGGATGCAAACCTCGACCAGACTGTGCCTCAAGACGCCCCTAAAGAGTTAGTCCAAGCGATTCTGTCTGCCCGAAAGACTACAGCTAATCGAGTCTGTTCTGAGTACGAGAGATGCGAGATCTGGGTGAAAGAGCGAGCACTGCGCAGCAGCGACTACCCACAATCCTCACTCTTCTCCTGTTGCTTCTTTCAGTGCACGACGGGCGATTCGTGTCACAATAGTCGTCACAATAATGGTAGCGACCAAACCCAGAATTAAGACCGCATAGTCAGCCGCCCCTTTCTCTGACGCTACTCCTCCAGCAAGGGCGGCAACATCGCCGGCGAGCTTTCCGTAATAGACATACAGCAGCGTTCCTGGCAGCATCCCAAACGACGCAAACATGTAATCCACAAAACGTACGTTAGTGAGCCCCAAACCATAGTTCAAGAGATTAAACGGGAAGACGGGCGAGAGGCGTAGTAAAAGGACAATTTTCCGACCTTGGGCACTCACTGCACGGTCAATGGCAGAAAAGCGTGGATTTTCGGCCAGTCGACGCTCTATGGCATCACGCGCTATATGGCGCGAGACAAGAAACGCGAGTGAGGATCCAACCACTGCGGCAGTAAAGGCAATGACGATCCCCTTCAGCAGACCAAAAATCGCCCCGGCGGCCAACGTAAGGACAGATCCCGGAATGAAGGCAACGGTGGCTATTACATAGCCAGCAATAAAGACGATGGGCCCCCATACCCCAAGTGTCTCCACCCAGGAGGCAAACTGAGGGACATACGCACCAGCCTGCCGGCCAAGGAAAATTACGAGAGCCACTCCAACGGCGATCAGTCCAACCCGAACGAACGATGACCCGTGACGTGACTCCTCGGAATTCTCAACCCCAGCAGAATTCTTAACTTCAGCATCCCGATGCGTTTCTTCCATATAGGTGCTCCCTCCTGAGAGTATCAGATACCCGTCTTCGCTCAGGCGTTTCAAATCCCTTATATCCTGCTCGCAACACGGCTTGTCAACGTCTTTGCATGCCGAACACAGAAAGGTCTTTCCGTGTCCAACACGAGCGCGCACACCGAGGCCGAGGGTTCCCCTCGCAGCCTTTCTGGGTGAGAGAAAGACTACAAGGGGGCGCAACACACAGGAGAGTCTACACAGTGACGACAAGCGTGCAGAAGAGAGAAGCCTAGCGGGATGGGCTACACAGGCAAGAGGGAGTCGAGAGAGCAGGACAAGTCCATCGAGGAATTTTATCAAGCAGATTATTTTTTCTTGGCAGCGCTTCCGGCAGAGGCCTTTTGGTATCCATCTTTGCCTCTTTTGACCTTCTTCTCCTTACCCCAGCGAGAGACAGCCGCATACACCTGCTCCATAGGCTTGCCCGTCATCTCTGCGACCAACTTTGCCGAAAAGACTGCAGGCAGGGATAGATAAGTCGCATTCCAGTCAACCCGTTTCCCTTTTGCCCGTCGTACTTTTTTCGCTGGAGCCCCACTTCCGGCCGCACGAGCAGATGCACCAAGCACGCTACGCCAACGATCGGCTTCGGCTTTCAGGCCCGCGAGATCCTTCTCTTTGGCATCTATTTCACGTTGTAAAGAAGCAAAGATCTTCGCCCCTTGCTGTTTTAAGGTTTCTAGTGATGATTTTTTCACACCGCGCGGCATACACTCCTCCTCATTGGTACTAAATATTGCTTACTGTGGCAGAAATAGAGACAACCTGCAACTGGACAGAAGAAGTTCAGGTCAGATAGAGAACGAGGATCTCTTGCTATTATAAAGATCGCACGAATTGAGCAACACCGTCTTGCCAAGGTGGCAATTCGATATGCGGCTCCTGCAGAGTAGTCAGGATGGCATTCAGCGGACGCTGTGCAGGTCGAGGCATCTGGTCGGTTGTAATCGGCTCAACAACCACACCCACCCCGAGCAATTCATATAATGTCTGTGTTAATTCCAAACGACTCGTTCCACCGTGTCCCGCAAAATGGTATATGCCGAACGCTTCTGTTTCGATCAGTTGGGCTAAAGCTGCCGCCAAATGCGGGGCATACGTGGGAGACCCAAATTGATCTTTCACCACCTGCACCTGTGATCGATGAGAAAGTTCATACATGGTTTTTATGAAATTCTTCCCAACGCTATGGTACACCCAAGCGGTCCGAACAATATAATGTTTCGCATTTAAGGTTCGAACCGCGTCTTCACCAGCGAGCTTACTCGTCCCATAGACCGACTGGGGGTTAGGACGATCGAATTCGTGATAGGGACGCTGCCCCAGGCCATCAAAAACGTAATCAGTGGACACATGGAGTAACGGGATGCCGTGGGCGGCTGTAACAAGAGCGAGATTCCGCGGACCTAAGGCATTGCCCCGATAGGCGGCTTCAGGGTCCGCCTCGGCTTGATCGACCGCATTATACGCAGCAGCATTGAGTACGAGATCAGGCCGGTTTGCTGCGATGGCCTCACGAACCGCGCCGAGCTGAGCAATATCGAGCTGCGCCCGGCTAGAGGCACGAATCTCGTGATCGAGAAAGACAGCTTGCACTGCGTGGCCAAGCTGGCCGCCGGCGCCAGTCAAAAGGATTTTCATGTCCCTTACCCTCCGCCCAGGCTTTGTACCCATTTCCCTTTCAGTTGACCATCCCCTCCGACACAGAAGGGGGTGAAAATAGGAGGATGTGTATGACCAAGGGGGAGGGCGCCGAAAAGAACTGAAAATCGTCGTTCAGAACTGGAAATCTAGGGGCAAAGAGAAAGCGGTTTACTGGGATTTCCCTCCAGCCTCGCTATGCCTTTCACGTCGCAGGGGAAGCGACGTGACTCTGTGTTCCATAAGGAGGGGAGGACAAAATGAGGATAAGAGGAGAGTGCTTAGGCGGCGATTTCCATGCTGAGAGAAGACAGAATAGGTTCTAATTCTTGCAGGGCTTTCTCAAGAGTGGCAAAGGCTGCTTCCGTCCCAGACAAATTCCCTGCACGGCCCCGCCTGCTCTAGGACAAAGGCTGCTTCATATACATTCTTCGCCCCAAAATTTCCAACCGCACCCTTCAACGTATGAGCGGAATACTCAAGCGCTTTTGTATCCTGTTGTGCGACTGCCCCTTTGATGTCTGCCAGCATGCTCGGGCTCTCTTCCAGAAAAAGCTCGACTAACTCACACAGCAGTTCTTTGTCTCCATCCATCCGCTC
>CAUZQN010000092.1:0-7859 GCA_963581605.1 uncultured Binatia bacterium (SeqCode) | reverse complement strand
GACCAGCGCGGTAGGCGTTTTTCCGTGAAGGCCGCTACCCCTTCACGGAAGTCCGGCTCTGTCATCATTCGGTCAATGAGGCTGCTCGCATGCTGGACTGCAGAGGCCACGTCTCTATGCAAGTCGGTATAGATCTGGTTCTTCGTTTCCCGCAACGATCCAGGCGAAACCCGGGAGATCATCTGCTGCACATAATCCCGAGCGTGAGGCAGGAGTTCGTCAAAGGACAGGACTTTATTAACCAGCCCAAGCTCATACGCCTCTTCCGCAAGGAAAATGCGGCTGGTCAGTAAAATATCATTCGCCCGCGTGACGCCCATGAGCCGCGGCAGTAGCCATGACAGCCCAAACTCAGCCGGGAGGTTGAGCGGGCCGTGGGCGGTCGTGAATTTTGCGCCTTGCGCTGCAAAGCGAATATCCGCATAACATGCCATCGCCAGCCCAACTCCAGCCACCGCCCCGTTAATGGCAGCGATAACCGGCTTGGTCAGGCCAAATTGATAGGCAAAGTCCGCATCAAATTCAGGTCGCACCCCGTAGCCGGGGTTTGCCATCTCGGGCGGCGTGCCGGGATCGTAGCCGCCTTTTTCAACATGGCCTTCAAGTGCGCGTGAATCTGCTCCAACACAAAAATCTTTCCCCGCGCCAGTCACTATAATGGCGCGTACGGCAGAGGCTTTCTCCGCTTGCTGGACGGACCACCGATACTCGACGTGCATTCGACCCGTCCATGAGTTTCTGCGTTGTGGGCGGTTGAGGGTGATGGTCGCGATACTGTCTTTGACTGCATACTGGATGACTTTGAGTTCCATACAAGCTCCTCACCGTCGCACGCTATCCTCTTGTTCCCCCCACGTATTCGCGAGCGTCGCAAACTCCTCGAGACTTAACGTTTCTCCTCTGCGTTGTAAGTCGATATTTGCGTGGTGTCCGATCATCTCAAGATCGCCTCCGCTCATCGTCAAATCGCCTCTGCCGATGCTGCGCAAGGCATTGCGTAAAATCTTTCTGCGCTGATTAAAGGCAGCCTTCACAATACGCCGAAAGAGGTCGATGTCTGTGACCTCGACCCGCGGAGTCTCTTGGAATACGAGCTGAATCACCTGAGAGTGTACCTTTGGGACAGGAAAAAAGCTGCGTGGCTCGACCGTACACACGGGCTTCGCGCTGGCATACAGCTGGATCAAAACCGATAAGACTCCATACGCCTTGGTTCCCGGAGACGCCGTAATACGGGCGGCGACCTCCTGCTGGAGCATAACGGTTACGACGCGGAATAGTTTGCGGTAGTCGAGCAGACGAAAGAGGATCGGCGTGGCGACATTGTAAGGCAAGCTTGCCACGACTTTGAGAGATTGGTCATGGAACACCTCATTGAGGTCCAGCCGAAGAAAATCAGCTGGAATAACCTGCACCTGTTCGTCGTTGCGAAACCGCTCCGTCAACCGTTGGGCCAGAGTCGTATCCATTTCGACCAACGCCAAACGGCCCGCTTTTTTGGTAAGCGTCTCAGACAACGCACCAAGTCCAGGACCGATTTCTAATACCGCGTCTTCAGGACTAATATTTGCCGCAGTGACCATACGCTCGATCACTGCGGCATCAATAAGAAAATGCTGCCCTAGACGTTTATGGGGCCGAATACCAAGTTCGCCGAGAGTAAAACGGGCTTGTTGGAGGAGGGTTGGCACAAGGGGCTTTCAAGAGACTAACTTTTCACGAATGTTCTAAGCGGAGGACGGCAGAGGCATTCAAATCTAATCCAGAACGTTGCCCCGCGGCAAGACGCCACGCACCGGCAAAGGCAATCATAGCGGCATTATCAGTACACAGCTTCAATCCAGGGAGAAACACCTGCAGGGTATGCCGATGCCCAACCTCAGCCATACGTTCGCGCAGCCGTGAGTTAGCCGATACGCCGCCTGATACGACAACGCGCGAGACTCCGCTCTCACCCACAGCCCGTAGGGTTGTGTCTACCAGCATATCAACGATGGCCTCTTGATAGCTCGCCGCGATATCAGCATCGCTGTATTCTGCTCGCTGCGGCGAGAGCAGGAACTGACGCAGTGCGGTCTTGAGACCGCTATAACTGAAATCGCACGAGGCATTCTTCATACGGGCGCGAGGAAACCGGAACGCCTGCGGATTTCCCTGCTTGGCGAGCTGGTCGATACGCCGTCCACCCGGATATCCCAGGCCAAGCATTTTTGCCCCTTTGTCGAAAGCCTCTCCAGCCGCATCGTCGCGGGTCGCCCCGAGCCGCTGATAGTCTCCCCAGTCACAGGCAAGATAAAGACTGGTATGACCCCCAGACGCCAGCAAACAGACGAAGGGAAAGGCAACGTCTTGTTCAAGCTGAATGGCCAGGAGATGTCCTTCGAGATGGTTCACCCCAATAAGCGGCAGGTTTTTAGTAAACGCTAGAGACTTCGCAAGCGACACACCAACCAGCAGCGAGCCGACCAAGCCCGGCCCGGAAGTCACCGCAATGCCATCAATACAGTCAAGGTCGACAGCCGCTTGCCCCAGTGCTTCATCCAGCAGCGGGAGAATATTCTGTATGTGCTGACGAGAGGCTAACTCCGGGACTATTCCGCCGTATGGACTATGCACGGCATCCTGCGAAGAGACAACATTCGACAGAATTTGGCGCCCATGCACAATGGCCACTGCAGTGTCGTCACATGAAGACTCTATTCCCAAGACAGTAAGATTCGGGCCGGAAACCTTCACCCTGCGTCATCCTCCGGCAGTCGAGCCAACGCACTCAGAGCACGCAGATTCTGGGGAGAAAATTCCAGACAGCGTTGATAATGCAGCCGCGCCGCAGCGTAGTCGCCTGCATCTTCGTGGATCGCGCCTTGCAGACAGGTCGTCTCCCCCAACCAGTCAACATTGTCTTGTGTCAACAACAATTCCGCCTTGAGCAAGAAGGTTAAGGCCTGGTTTGCATCACCCTGAGCAAAAGTCATACGGCCGAGGAAGTAGTATCCATACGGTTGCAAGGGGGCGACTTCGATTGCCCGTTCAAAGAGGATGCGCGCACGCGCGAAATGTTCTCGCCCGAATGCCGTTCGTCCCTGTTCTAAGAAGCGCAATGCCACGCGCTCTTGTGGAGAGAGCCGTAGCGGGGCAGGCACCAGGGGGGAGGCCTGCTCCGCTACGGACCCCGGACTCGCCAAACGTCCGTCTTCATTCTCCGCGTAGACAATCGGATTTCCGTTTGCCCATAGAAAAATAAGGCACAGGACGATCCGGACAAGCAGGGGTCGTATGAGCCGTATCAGAAGAGCTGCCACCATGGTTTTACTCGGTTCGATGGGTGATGCGGAGTTTCAATGACAACGGGTTGCGGTGGGCGCAGGGACAAAAAGACGCCCTTTTCAGAAGCAGCTTGCGGTGATGTATGCCGGCGGGAGGGCAACGTCGTGCGGACTGGCGTACGGCGCATGCTCCCCGGAGCATAGCTCCCTGGAGCGTGATAAGGGCACGAAAGAATAGGCTCCTGGCCGTTAGGGAAGGCTTCCTGAATGACCTTTGGGCAGGACGGTGTTGCACGCAAGCCCGTTTCTTGATCAACGGCGACAAGAGTGATGCCAGGCGGCGGCGAGAAGGCAGTCGGCGGCGTCCCTGCCGTCGCGCGTTTCATAAACTCCGTCCAAATCGGCAAGGCGGCCTGAGCGCCACCCAGTTTGAGCAGCGGTGCATGCTGGTCAAACCCGACCCATACAACCGTTAACAGCTCCGGCGTATAGCCGACAAACCAGGCATCGCTGTAATCATTTGTTGTTCCCGTCTTGCCTGCTGCCGGTCGCCTAAATCCCAGTCCACGGGCTCTTACACCCGAGCCGTGCGCCATCACACCTTCAAGCAAATGAGTCAAAACATACGCATCATCCGGATGGATCCGCTGTTCAACGGCCAATATACTCTGTTTGAGCGGTTCGCCGTCCGGATTTGTTATCCATTTGATAGTCGTTGGTGCGGTGAAGATGCCTTGGTTGGCAAGCGTACTATACGCTTGCGCAACCTCAAGAGGGGTGACCTCTGCAGCCCCAAGCACCAAAGAGGGGTAAGCGGGTAAAGAGCTAGTAAATCCAAGACGCAGCGCCGTGTCGCGGATCGGCTCAAGGCCGACTTCCAGAGCAATACGAGCCGTGGCAGCATTCAGCGATTTCGCCAGCGCTTTACGCAAAGTCACCATCCCAAAGTATTTGTCTTTATAGTTTCGAGGACTCCATTCTTTGTCCTCATAAAACCAAGTGAATTGGGTATCATTGATAAGGCTGGTGGGAAGAAACCAGCCGTCTTTGTGGTTCCGCTCTCTTTCAAGGGCAGCCAGATAGACCACTGGTTTAAAAACCGATCCTGGCTGCCGGTGTGCTTGCGTCACACGATTGAACTGCGAGACTTGGTAGTCCCGCCCGCCGACCAAAGCCAAAACCCGCCCTGTCTGCGGCTGAATGGCAACGAGACACGCCTGGAGACGCTCTTCGGGAGTCTCGCGTTGCAACTTTGGATGTTTTGTTTCGAGTTCTACTAATTCTTTCTGAATCACGTCGCGAGCGATGTGTTGGAGCCGCATATCTAATGCGGTAAAAATATTGAGACCGGCCTTTGTTAATATTCCAGCCGGATAGGATTTTTCGAGCTCCTTTCTGAGAAAGTCTACAAAATACGGAGCTTTATTCTTTTCAAGCGGAATTTTGCGTTGCCCGAGAGTCTCTTGCGCCGCAGCCTGCGCCTCTTCCGCAGTAATATCACCCAACTGGGCCATCCTGCGCACAATCTGGCTACGACGCTGGATCGCACGCTCAGGATGGCGGTTCGGCGCATAGCGATTTGGCGCTTTGATCATGCCTGCGAGGAGGGCCATCTCACCCAACGTTAAATCACGCGGCTCTTTCCCAAAATAGAAGCGGGCCGCCTCCCAGATTCCAAAAATACTCTTTGCCCCACGCTGTCCGAGGTAAATCTCGTTGAGGTAGTTCTCCAATATCTGCAGCTTAGAGTAATGATTTTCTAGGATAACCGCCATGCAGACTTCGACCAGCTTCCGTCGCAGCGTCCTTTCCTGAGAAAGAAAGAAATTCTTAATGAGTTGCTGAGTAAGCGTACTCCCGCCCTGCACGGTGCGTCCGGCAACCACATTTGCCCACCCAGCACCGACCACCCGCCATAGATCAACGCCTTTATGCTCAAAAAACCTTTGATCTTCAGCCGCAAGTAATGCTTTGACCAGTAGCGATGGCACCTCATAGAATTTGACAATACGCCGTTCTTCCCACGCTTGGGCATAGAAACGAGTAATGATTTCAGGTTCGGTCTCTATAAAGAGCAGCCCGGTCCCATCATCAAGGTCAACCACACGTTCGATGTGTCCCTTTTCTAAGTAGAGAGCAATCTGACGGGCGGGCCGCTGCCGTCCGGGGTAGTTCGATTCTCGCAAGAAAATGTGTATTTCTCCTATTTCGGAGTCATACCAATAGTCTCCTCTTGCCCGAATATTTTTTTCGACCCTCTGGTAATCGAGCCGTTCGAGTTGTGCAAAAAGATCAACGTCCGCGATACTGAGACCAGGATAGAGGAGGACAGGCTGGGCATAAATCTTGGACGGGACCTCCCAGCGATGGTCTGAGAAGCGAGTGACGACTTCGTGTTCGAGCTTGTGGTAGAACTGCCAGCCAAGCACACTGCCCGTTGCCAACAATCCGATGAAAACAATCCCTATGATACCCCAGAATATTCGTTGCATATGCGTATCTAAGACTCGACGTTAAGAAGAACGCCCTTTTTTCTTAAGTTCAACATAACGCATACGCAAGTCAAAAAGGATGCTCTCCAGCATCTGCGCTTCACCAGGATCGAGATTCCCCACCGTCTTTCGCTGTAACATGGCAATCACATCAATCATTTGCTGCGCAGCAAACAGGTCGGTTGGAGCAGTCTGACCTACGGCTGGAGGGACTTCGCCCAGATACATGAGCGCCTGCGTACTGAGTCCAAGAATGAAACTCGAAAAGGTAATCTCGACCGGGGGGGAAGAAGCAGTCTCTTGAGGGTCAGCTGACTGCGTCGTATCGCGTATTGGAGACAACGCCGTCTATCTGAGACACGGAATCCCCGGCTCCGCTCTTGTTCCTCTTCGCTCTCTTCGCTCATCGTGACTCTCTTCCGTCCAACAGATCAGGCATATATCTGTAGTCACACTATAGTACGGTCTGAAATTCTTTAACAAGTCACTTTGCTCCTCCTGCGCTTCCACTCCATTGGTCTAAGAGATTGATGACTTGCTGCACAGGTATTTCTTCCAGAGAGATGCCTTCCCTATTCGGGTTTTCTTTCCGATAGGTTTGATTCCGGACGACGGTGATGGCCCCTCCCAACGGACGCCATTGATCGGGTCGAGTCGGCCCAAATATCGCGCCCCCGCGCGCCCCGACCGCTCCTGCGAGGTGACTCACCCCGGAGTCATTTCCAATGTAGAGAGTTGCTCTGCTCAGGATGCTGGCGACCTGGGCGAGATCCAGGGAGGATTCTACACGACCAAAACGCTTCCAGTGGACTTCTTCTCCTATCTCAGCAGGACCCAGAAGAATGCAGACGTGTTGCCCGCCTGTGTTCATCCACCACTGAGCCACCCGTTCGTATCCGTCCGCTGCCCAGCGCTTTTTTACCCCGCCACTTCCGGGCTGGATGACTAATATCCGAGTTGAAGACCACCCATTCCGTCTCCAGTACTCTTCTCCCCATTGCTGCCACTCCTCTTCTAGCTGGAGAGAATGCGGAAGACTGTCTCCTATTCCGATGCAACGGAGATAATACGTACTCGCATGACATTCGAGCTGGCCAGAAAAAAAGGGGAAAATGTGGACCCGCCCAGGACAATACCGCTCAAGGTTCATTCTGACGCTGGGGTAAAGAGAACCAGACCACGAAAAGACATCGGTGACTGAAGAAAAAAACGGCCCGAGTCGTTCATCTTTCGTGTCAGAAGGGGGAGTAAAGAGATGAGCGAAAAGATCTCTCTCGATCGAAACTGTTTGCAGGGAAAACTTTTGCGGGAGAAAAGACAAGGCCCCAAGAACAGCGCCTGTCATCTCCCGCCCAGCTACGACCAGCTCCTTTCCTCGCGTTCCAAGAGCCTGCAGAGCGGGCAGAAAGCAGATGCAGTCGCCAAGACTGCCAGGAAAAAGAACGAGTGTACGAGCCATGTCTGAATTGACTTTATACTTTCACATCGGTAGCGTATGGCTGAGTCAAAAATTCTCAAACACTGCTGATTCTTGTTCGTTTCACTATGCCTACCTCATGCCAAGTAGCAAACTCCCTGCTTGAACTCATTGGGAATACGCCGGTTGTAAAACTCCAGAACATTGCTGATCCCCATAGCGCATCAATATGGGCAAAGCTAGAATCCCTCAATCCTGGTGGAAGTGTCAAGGATCGGATTTGCGTGAATATGGTCGAGGCGGCCGAACAGTCTAGAGCTTTGACTCCAGGGATGACAATCGTCGAGCCAACGAGTGGGAATACAGGCATTGGGCTAGCCCTTGTTGCCGCAGTGAAGGGGTACCAACTCACCCTAACTATGCCGGACACGATGAGTGAGGAGCGCCAAAGCCTCCTTGCCGCCTATGGTGCTGATCTTGTATTGACGCCGGATAGCAAAGGCATGCACGCAGCGATTCAAAAAGCGCGCGAGATCGTATCAAGACAGCCTCACCACTTTATGCCACAACAGTTTGATAATCTGGCGAATCCTGAGATTCATCGACATACTACGGCTCAAGAGATTCTCCAACAGATGCCGTACATTGATGCCTTGGTTCTTGGAGTCGGCACAGGTGGCACTA
>CAUZQN010000091.1:0-7881 GCA_963581605.1 uncultured Binatia bacterium (SeqCode) | reverse complement strand
CAACGGCAAGCCCTCAATTGAAAAGTAGCCTTATACTCTCCTGCAGCAAAACGAAAGAAGGACCCAGCTGAAGTCGGTCTGCATTTGTCACCGGTTTGGATGTGGGGGTTCCCCTGCACTGTCAGTGCGCTACGCTGGGCCGATCCCAATACTCGCTGGCTGGATGTGTAATAAATGCAAGAAGTTCAACCGCTGAAAGCGCAGCGCGCTAGCTCTGGCACCCTGAACGCACTGGGTTTTGGCGCTATCGCAATCGGCGTGAAAAACCATGTATTCGGGGGCTGGTTGTTAGTCTATTACAACCAAGTTCTCGGATTGGATCCAGCCCGGGCAGGGCTGGCACTGGCGCTGGCTCTTGTAGTCGATGCGATTACCGATCCGTTGGTTGGGGTATGGTCGGACCGGGCACACACGCGTTGGGGTCGACGACATCCCTTCATGTATGCAGGCATTATTCCGTTCGCCGTGTCATTTTATGCCCTCCTCCAGCCGCCGGCCGACCTGAGCCAAAACGGTCTGTTTTTTCGGCTATTATTGCTGACCGTCGCGGTGCGTGTGTCGATGACGTTCTACGAAATTCCGCGCGGAGCGCTCGGCCCAGAGCTGACCAAGGATTATGATCAACGCACCCAGATGGTAGGCTGGGGGACTGCCTACGGCTGGTTCGGTGGCGCCGGGTTCGCATGGATAATCCTCGCCTTTCTGTTGCCGGAGACGGCTGAGTATCAGGGCTCCAGGGCGTATCTTAATCCGGAAGGCTATCGGCATATGGCCTGGATCGGGGGATTGGTCATCTTCGTGACCAGCATGATCTCGACAGTCAGTCTGCATCGCCACATCCCCAATCTGCACGTACCGGAAATCGACCCCTCCGCGAAATTTAGCGTCCAAAAGCTTGGGCGAGAAATCATTGAGACGCTCTCTAATCGTTCCTGGTTGACGTTGTTCGCCGCAGGTCTTGTGTTTGCGTTATATGTTGGACTGCACAGCAACACAGACCGCTACTATGATCTGTATTTCTGGCAATGGGTGCCGGCTCAAGTCCAGGTCTTTCCGATTGTCCATATGGCGATTGCAATAAGCTGTGGGCTGCTAGTCTATCCGTTGACCCGTGGCAGAGACAAGAAGCGGATCGCGATTGGATTGTTTTTGCTTTCGATTACGCTGGGTTCGCTTCCAGTTGGCCTACGTTTGCTCGATCCTATGTTTTCCGTGACGCTGTTTCCAGCCAATGGAACCGATGTGTTGTGGTGGATACTCTTACTGCACAGCTCGTTTCTCATTTCGCTCGGTGTCATCGGCTTCATATTAATCGGCTCTATGGTCGCCGATATTGTTGAGGAAAGTCAGCGCGCAACCGGCCGCCGGAGTGAAGGCCTCTTGACTGCGGGACCAGCGCTCGCTCAGAAAACGATGAGCGCAGGCGGAGTGTTCGTTGTGGGCATGCTGCTCTCGGCGTTTGGCTTCTCAACTGCGAATCCGACTATGGAATCAATGCAGGAGCCGATACGCAATCTCGCCACTTTTCATGTGGCGCTCAATCTGACCCTGCCCTGGATTTCAATCTATCTGGTTAGCAAGTACACCATTACCCGCAGTGGTCACGCGCAGGACATTAAGAACCTTGGTTATGCTGAATCCCAGAATGCGTAAAATGCATACAATGCAGAGAGTGCCCGTCGTTTGTGATACAGGAAGCTATGTATGGCGGCGAGGACAGAACCATCTCACGGATTGGGCATCGACGTTCTCCTTAGATATTCGCCAATTGTCCAGGAGCTTCAAAACAATCTCAAGAGGAACTCGCGTGTGCTCGAGATCGGACCAGGGGGAGTAGGATTAGCCGAATTTTTTCCTCAGCAGCTGATCATTGGAATCGATACACACGTTGGCCCGCGTGATACGCGGCCTGCCTCCATGAGACTAATACAAGCGTCTGCAACTCAAATTCTTCTGGCCGATGCTGCATGCGATTATGTCGTGTGCGTTGATACATTAGAACATCTCCCTCCAAGCCAAAGAGATAGCGCTATTCGAGAGGCCCTGAGAGTCACGCGCCACAAGTTCTTTATCGCAGTTCCAAGCGGGAGAGCGGCCGCGCTGTTGGAGAAATTCTTCTACTTTGTGTTAGCTCCTGTGTACCGGCTCTTTCACAAGGATCTCTCTTTCTTAGGAGAGCACGTGCAGAGTGGCTTACCCACGAAGGTGAGTATTTGCCGTTCACTCTCAGATTACGGTTCTGGGGTGACGGTCCAAGTCCTGGGTAATATCAATCTGGGGATCTGGTTTCTTGTCATGTTTGTAGACCCCGCTGTGCGACGCATTAGCAAGCGCACCGGCAGTGGTTGGCTCTGCTCCCTTCTCCGGTTCCTTGAGCCTTGTCTCCATTTTCCGCCTACGTACAGAACCGTTTTTGTTGTGTCGAAGGGGTAGGGATAAAGCCGGTAGCCCTGCTCGGCCCGAGATCGCACCGACGAACTCGGTTAACAAGAGCCCGATCCAGCCTTCTACAGACACGGCCAAACTAGCGGCCAAAAAAGAGGACAAAAAATGGATCGACCAATAGTTAACATTGTGATATTGTTGCGTTTATGGCAGGTGACAACCTGGACATAAAACCGGACGAAATAGCGGTCGAAGATCGGGGAGAAGCGCTAACCCTTATAGAGCCATTGCTCGTACAGGAGGGCGCGCGCCATCACGGCGAATTGGCTGACCTAGCCCTTGAGCTGACGGCCAAGTCCACGGGGCTTCGCCGCAGCTTGCCTGACGGTGTTGTCACTGCGCTGTCCGAACTCGTGCGTTCCATGAATTGCTATTACAGCAATCTTATCGAGGGACACGATACGCACCCCATCGATATCGAGCACGCCCTGAACGAGGACTACAGCACCGACCCCGAGAAGCGTGATCTGCAACTCGAAGCTCGATCACATATCGCCGTGCAAAAATGGATCGATGCAGGCGGGCTCAAAGAGAACGCCACATCATTTGCAGGCATCCTCGAAATCCATCGGCGCTTTTGTGAACGCTTGCCGGAAGATTTGCTTTGGGTTGAAAACCCCGAAACAAAAGAGCGGATACAGATCATATCGGGTGAATTACGTCGCCGGGACGTCAAGGTCGGACGGCATATTCCAGTCAGTCCCGGCGCCTTGCCACGTTTTATGGAGCGTTTTGAAGACGCCTATGAAAAGCTGGGCAGACTAGACTCAATTATCGCATCGGCTACAGCCCATCACCGGCTACTGTGGATGCATCCCTTTCTCGATGGTAACGGGCGCGTGGCGCGGCTCATGTCCTACGCTATGCTGCGCGATACGCTCGATACAGGCGGTATCTGGTCAATCGCACGCGGCCTTGCCCGCAACGAAGCGCAGTATAAAGCGCACCTCGCCGCCTGTGATCTGCCGCGCAGAAACGATCTCGACGGACGCGGCAATCTGAGTGAGGAAGCATTGGCTGAATTCGCTACATTTTTTCTTGCAACCTGCATTGATCAAGTCAGCTTCATGGAAGAGCTTGTCCAGCCTGACCGCCTACGCGGTCGCATTATGATTTGGACCGAAGAAGAAGTCCGAGCGGGTGCATTGCCGCAAAAATCCAGCGTAGTCCTTGCAGCCATTCTGTATCGTGGCGAATTACCAAAGAGCGAGATTGCCGGAATTCTCGGTACAAGCGAGCGAAATGCACGCCGCGTCACCGCCGCCCTTCTTGAACGCGGTGTCCTGTTTTCTGAAAGCACGCGCGCGCCGGTGCGCTTAACTTTCCCAGCAGCACTCGCGTCACGCTGGATGCCAGGTCTGTTTCCAGAGAAAACGTGAACTTGCGCATCGTGTCCAGCTTGCTTATTTTGGAGGAACTATGGACTGGAAAGAGCGGATTGCCATTGACCCAAAGGTGTTAGTTGGGAAGCCCGTGATTAAAGGGACGCGTATTGCTGTAGAGTTCCTTGTCGAGCTCCTAGCTGAAGGCTGGACTCACGCCCAAATCCTGAAAAACTACCCGCATCTCACTGACGACGATATCCAGGCGGCTTTGCACTACGCCAGCGATATAAGGAGCATGAAACATGTCGAGACGACTTAATTTTGAAGTAGAAATACCTGACGACGTGTGCATGCACTTACCTCAGGAGGAGTTTGCCGCCAAGGCAAAAGAAGCCTTGGTCATGGAGTTATTGCGTGAGCACCAGATCTCCCAAGGCAAGGCCGCTGAGATGCTTGGGATCCCGCGTCACCTCTTGTTTGACCTAATGACCAAATACCAGGTCTCGGTTATTGATCTGACACACGAGGAACTCCAGGCTGAACTCCAGAAGCCCTTTCCCCGCGCTTCCTAAGAGTTCCATATACAGATTGTCAGGCTGAACAGGAGATCCAGCATGATGGCATGGCAGGAATGCAAGATTCTTACGTTGCGGTTATGCTCCCGCCGCACGGCCTCGCAGTTTTTCATACAGGCCGAGGCGGTCGAGCAGGATCGACTTCAAGCCTTCGCGGATCTCTGATGAGTTCAACGCCCGCCTGCTTAATTCTGTTTGGGCATCCATGCTGTCCATGACCGCCGTCAGGATTTCGTTGGTCAGGTCGGGTGAATTGGCAAACTGTTCTTTGGAGTTGTTTGCCGCCTGCTTCTGCAGGATCTCGGATTCGAGAGTCTTCTCTGCCACGGTTTTGGCGTACGACAATTGGTCGCCGTCGGTTGTGTCGCCGCCAAACAACGTGTTGAGTTGTTCGATGATCTCATTGAGAGACGCTTTTTGCTTTTCGTGAACTGCGGCGCTGCCCGCATCTGTGAGCGGATACAGTTTGGGAGCATTTTCATCCGATAGCCCGAGATTCTGCTGGCCGCGATTCCGAAGCCTGTGGTGCGTCAGTACGACTTCCGATAGATCTACCCCTTCGCGTTCCCGTCCAAATTTCAGCAGCCGAATCAGATATTTGAAGAAAATGGCGCGTTTCTCAAAGTCCGTATTACCGTAGTCGAAGATCTGTGACAGGAACGTGTAGGCCCGCAGATAGGTGGCCATGTCCGCGCGGAACAGGATCAAGACATCCATGCTGTCTTTGGCTGACTGGGCTGCCTTGTCATCCTTGGCAGCGACGGCCTCGGCGTGGGCAGCCTTCGCAGCGCAAACTTCTTGAGCAGTCGATCCGCGACCGGGGTGATGGCAGCCTCCAGTTGGCTCTGCTTCGACTTAGGATCCAGCGTGGCATTGACCACACGATCGATCTCGTGCTCGTCGTAATAGCCCAACGCATCCAGCTTGGAACGCAGATTGAGAATGATGTTTGGGTCGGTCACGTCCGACAGCTGGGCCGTTGTGTAGTACGTCTTGAAGGCGGCCAGGATTTCGTCTGGTTCGTTCACGAAGTCCAGCACATACGTGTCGTCTTTGCCGGGATAGGAACGATTCAGCCGTGAGAGCGTTTGCACAGCCTGGATTCCGGCCAGGCGCTTATCGACATACATGCCGCACAGCAGGGGCTGGTCGAAGCCGGTCTGGAATTTGTTGGCGACCGGCAGGATCTGGTACTCGTCGTCCTTAAAGGCTTTGCGAATGTCGCGGCCCTTGAGGTCGGGGTTTAGTTCGGTACTGGTTTCCTTGAAAGGTTCCGGGCCAGATTCCTTATCGTTCACTTCGCCAGAAAACGCGACCAGCGTCCGCAGCGGATAGCCCTTGTCCTGGATGTATTTGTTAACGGCCAGTTGCCAGCGAACCGCCTCCACACGACTGCTGACGACGACCATAGCCTTGGCTTTGCCAGCCAGCAGTGGAGCAACCGTTGCGCAGTAGTGCTCGACGACAAACTGGACCTTCTGGGCGATGTTGTAAGGATGCAGACGCACCCAATTCATCAGCCCTTTCAACGCGGTACTACGTTCTACTTCCGTGTCGTCAATCTCCTTGCCTGAGTTCGCGAGTTTGAAGGCGAGTTTGTACGACGTGTAGTTCTTCAGCACATCGAGAATAAAGTCTTCCTCTATAGCCTGCCGCATCGAATACACATGAAACGGCTCGGGCAACTTGCCTTCGGCAGCAGGCTGTGAGGGGTCAGGCCGTCGTCCGAATAGCTCTAGCGTCTTGGCCTTGGGCGTCGCGGTGAAGGCCACATAGGTGATGCCCTTGTCGCTGGCCTGAGCGGCCATCTGGGCGGCCAGTATATCTTCGCTACTGACCGTACCGCCGTCCTCCAGTTCCTTCTGCTCTTCGGCAGATAACACCTGTTTCAGCTTGGATGCCGCTTCGCCGGTCTGGGAACTATGCGCCTCGTCAGCGATGACCGCGAACCGTTTACCTTCGGCTGCAGCCGGTTCTCTCACGGCCTGCAGAGCAAACGGGAATGTCTGGATCGTACAGACCACCACTTTCTTGTCGCCGGACAGGGCTTCGGCCAGTTCCGCACTCTTACTTGCCTGGTCGCCCTTAATGGTTGCGACGACGCCCGCTGTTCGCTCGAACTCGTAGATGGCCTCTTGAAGCTGATCGTCGATCACCGTGCGATCCGAAACCACCAGCACCGTGTCAAAGATCTTCTGATCGTCGGCGTCGTGCAAATCGGCCAGAAAGTGAGCGGACCAGGCGATGGAGTTTGTTTTGCCCGAACCTGCCGAATGCTGGATGAGGTATTTCTGTCCGGCTCCTTCGGCGAGGACGGCCTGCTGGAGTTTGCGGGTGGCGTCGAGCTGATGGAAGCGGGGAAAGATGATTTTGGTGATCTGCTTTTTGTCGTTGCGTTCGGCCACCATGTAACGACCGAGGATTTCCAGCCAGCTGTCACATTGCCAGACTTGTTCCCAGAGGTATGCCGTGCGGTGTCCGCTGGGGTTCAGGGGATTGCCGGCGGCTCCCTTGTCACCCAGATCGAAGGGCAGAAAATTAGTGCCAAAACCCGCCAGCTTCGTGGTCATTCTCACCAGGCTGCTACTGACGGCGAAATGCACCAGCGCTCCTGACGGAAAAGATTGCAGTAGTTCGGGCGACTGCCCCTTTGGGCTGGGGTTGCGATCCTTTTTATATTGATAGACCGCGTCATCGATACACTGAGTGTTGTCGGTCTTTAGCTCGACGGTGGCAACCGGGATGCCGTTCAAGAACAAGACCAGATCAAGGCTGTTTTCATTGTGCTGCGAGTAACCCACCTGTCGGACGACTCGCAGACGGTTGGCCGTGTAACGCTGCATGATGTCAGGGTTCATGGCCAGAGCGGGCTTGAACTGCGCCATCCTCAACGGCTTACGCAGTCCCAGCACATCAAAGCCCTGCCGCAGGACGTGCAGCGTGCCACTCTGGTTAAGCGAATCCCGCAGACGTTTCAAAAGTGTCTCTTCAGCAGCGACCCCGTGGTTCTTCGCGAGCGTCTGCCACGCGTCTGGATCGGTTTCCTGTACCCACCCCAGCATATCGGTGGGAAACAGAGCGAGTTGGCGATCGTAGTCTGCTGCGTCTTTGGGAGCGTATAGCCAGCCATGAGCCGCGAGATGCTCGCAGATTTCGTTCTCGAAATGGATTTCGGTGTGCAGGCTCATGCGGTTTCCTGGTAGGCGAATTCTCGAACATCGATCTTGCCCGTGACAGCTGCGGAGATGAGGGCAGTACGGCGCTCCTGAAGCAGTTCGATGGCTCGTTCGGCTTCGGTGGAAAGGTTGTCGAACTCTTTTAATTGCGACTCGATAAACTGACTGATATCTTCCTGTTCGCCCAATGGCGGTAGATAAAGAATGATCTGCTCGAACTTGTCAGTCTCAACTCGCCATTGGGCGGGGCGAACCCCATTCGACAATGAATGGTATACGCTCGCCATCTGTTTGGATCGCAATAGCTGATGAAGGTAAGGCAGGTATTCTGCGTTAATGCTTCGGTAAACAACATAATCC
>CAUZQN010000090.1:0-7882 GCA_963581605.1 uncultured Binatia bacterium (SeqCode) | reverse complement strand
CCACATCGTTCCGACACACCAGCCCGGCTTGGCACTCCTGATTGCCATCACAATCACCTTCCCCCACCCCACACGGGCTATTAACCGTACAGTAGTCGTTGTCGCCCGGAGACGGTCCCGTACCAGTGATGACGAGGCGAATGCCTGTGGAGTGCCACAGATCTGGCCCCTCTTCCGGAGAGTGAGGCATATAGGCTTTATACCAAAAGACAACGTCCTGCCCGTCCATATTTTCGAGGTTCTGGTCAGGCAGCTCACTCCGGACGCTATGCCGCCAACCCACGTCTTCGCTTTCATGATAGCGCCGTCCGAATACCAGGTTGTTGGTATACTGGTGCTCCGGGACAACAACTCCGGCCACGTCCCAGCTATTGTCATCAAAAAGAATATCTACACTGAGTCCAGTCACCGTATCGCGCACTTGCCAGCGATGATCGAGGGCGTCAGCAGCCGAGGTATTGAACTCTTTTGTATAGGTTTGCCAGCCTGTGTCGGTGTACCTCCGAATCTGATCATTCTCGTTATCGTCCAGGTCGAGGTCTAAGCGCCAATAGGGATAATGGGTATGAAAAATATTACACTGAAGGCCTTTACTAAAAAGGTGGGCATCCATAACGCAGTCTTCACTGAGATACCAGACCTGATAAATCACATAATTCCCGATTGTATCCTGAATACCGAGTTCTAACCACGTCTGCCCGTTCTGAATAAACGTTCGCTGCACCAGCAGGGCATCGTTGGCCCAACTGACTGGCGTGAGGGCAACCGCCGGCCGGTCTGCATACGGACCACAGGCATCGTTTTCATAAAAGACCCGTATGACCGGAAAGCTGGCTTTGGCGAGGATCGACACCCCCTGATAGAACACATCCGTGAGGGCGAGCCCCTCAGCCAAATCCGTCACCCCATAGTCGAAGCTCCAGCCTTGCCAGTCCACATGCCCCGCGGGCGCACTCTGCGCGTGGACCGGAGGAGGAGGGCCAAGGACGGGGACTGCCAAAACTATGAAAGTCGCTAAGAGCCTGCGTACAAACTCCATGATTACTCCTCCCAGCTTTCAACGACCGTCCGCTCCGTAAGATCGACCCAGGCGACATATTCTGGTGGTGCGTCCTCATGGGTGTGAAAGGACACATAAACCACACGATGTGTAGAGAATGCCTGCGGCCCCTCTGACGGGAGGGCCAGAATGCCGAATCCTTCGAGCACGCTTACGCGGAGATACCCTGCGGACTGGAACGCCGCCCGGGCAATTGTGACCGCCTGTGTCACTTCCGCTGGAATTAACGGGGGTTGGTAGTCTGCTGCCGGAGTACTGGTAACATCCAAAACCCATCCGTCCGAGACCAGGACCTCGACCGTGGCACGCTGGGTATGGCTAAAATAGGTGACTCGCTTGCGAAACGAAGCGGCTGCTGTCCGTTAACCAGGTGACTTCTCCTATGGCTTTTGGCTGTGGCGGCCAGCCTTCGTGAATAGTTGAGAAGCGGTCGCTGAGGTGGGAATGCGCAATAGGGGCTTCTTCGTTGAGACCCAGCGGGGAAGCGTGGTGAACATGGTCTGCATGAGTATACGAATGTTCTGAAAGACTGTCGTCATGCAGCCACCAAAAGACAGAAGTCACCTTGAGATCGTATGCTGTATCCCTAACAAAAGTGAGCACAACGGATGATCGCATGACATAGACAAAGACAACGAGGGCAACACCAACCACTCCCCATTTCCCGCTGTTGTTACGATTAACCATATAGCCTCCCAAAGGGGGTCTCTTGCTCTCACTTCTCGTAGCCTTGACCAACCAGGGCTATGCAGTAGCAGGAAAAGCAGGACTCCCTGATTTAATTAATCGGGGGGCACGGACGAATCTTAATAAAAAATACGGGGAGAGAAGCGCAGCCAGGGGAACCTGGAGTAACCCTCATAAGGTAAGAAAAGTCGCCGATCGTACTCTCCTTCATGCAACACTCTGACACAGCAGTATTCGAGATTCTTGCTGAGAACAGTCCGTTTGAGCGCTGGCTCTATCGAGATAGGCCGCTCTTCAAAAGTTTTCGTAGTGCTGAATGAAGTTGTCAATCCGGCCCTCCTATGATTATAGCGAAGCAGTCCCCATACTCCGCAGAAGCCCACTATGACACCAAAGAAGGAGAAAGAACTATGAAAATCGACTTTCACGCCCACGTTTTCCCGAAGCGTTTTTCCGAAAAATCAAAGCATACTACCCCAACGAAGTCATACTGAGTGAAGATGCACACGGTCATCTGATCGGGACATGGGTCGGCACGCCGTTGCCGGCTTGGGATCACGGCCAGCGCATTGAAGACATGGACAAAGGGCATCTGGAGATTGAGATTCTCTCCAACCCCTCGATGTATATTCGTATCGACGAGAAGAGTCCGGAGCTGTGCCGCTTGGTCAACGACACGTTTGCCGCAGCCTGCAGGCAGAGTCCAGACCGATTCAAAGCCTTTGCCAATATCCCGTTCAACTCAATGGACGCAGCCTTGGCAAAACTCGATAGAGCCCTCAAGCTGCCGGGCTTTGTTGGTGCACTGATTACCTCAAATGTCGGTGACCGATATCTGCATACACCGGAGTTCTTCCCCTTTTGGGAAGAGATCGAACGGCACAAGGTGCCGGTCTTCATGCACCCCAAGCCGCCGCCGGGGTATCAAGACGATGATATCCCACCACTGTTAGCCTTTCCTGCCGACACAACCCTCTCCACGATGAAACTGCTCTACAGCGGTCTGTTCGAGCGCCTGCCGAATCTCATATTGATCTTGGCTCACCTGGGCGGCAGCCTGCCCTATCTCGCCCGGCGGATTGACCTGGGATTCGACGACCATCATTTCTCGGACAAATATCGTCAGATCCCGTGCCGACCCAGCGAGTATATGCACAAGCGGTATTTCGATACGGCCCTGGGTTGGCATAAACCCGCCTTTGACTGTGCGTGTGAACTCGTGGGCCTTGACCATTTGGTATATGGCTCTGATTTCTTCATGGCGGGCAGTCAATTTATGGATTGGACCAATTCTTTCCTGGAAAGCCTGCCGCTCTCCAAGGGAGAAAAGCAGAAGATTTATAGCGGCAATGCCGAACGATTCTTGAAATTATAGGAAAATACCGCGCAAACTACGCCTTTCTTTTCTTCTTTTCATCGGGCTGGACATGATAGGTTCGGATGATTTCCAGCGCTGGTGAGTATGAATTGTTCTCTACACGGTAGTGAATTCATGAATTGGACGAATGCATTTCTGGAGAGCCTACCGCTGTCCAAAGATGAGAAGCAGAAGATCTACAGCGGCAATGCTGAACGGTTTTTGCGGCTGTAGCCCGTAGAATGCTTCCGAGAGCGATGATAGTGCCGTGATTTAGGCAGCTTGCCTATACGCTGTTTTTTGACCAGCCTGTTTTCTGCCGTTGTAACGGTTACACTTGACAGTGCGCGTGTCGGTGTTGTATGAGCAGGCCTGTTTGAGTTCGAGGTGCCCGTTGGGGGTAATAGGGAAGCAGGTGTGAATCCGGCGCGGTCCCGCCACTGTAATGAGGAAGCCTCTCTCCTTACTGGCCACCTTTCGCATCTGCGTATGGGAAGGCTGAAGAGAGGCGTTGAGGTCATTACCTTTGACCCTCTAAGCCAGGAAACCTGCCTCAGCTCGTAGACCGACCTCTCCGTGGAGAGAGAGAAAGGTTCCTGGGTGTCCGTACAACCCTACGCTTTCTTTCCTGGGAGGAGCGGAGGGTTTCTTATTCCCGCCGTCATCCTTCCTGTCACAACCGTCCACTCTTCAGCCCTAGAGGAAATGTTGGACTTCTCCCCCCTAGGCGCGACGTTTCTGGTCGCATTTCGGGCAGAGCTTTAAGGAGCACGGTCGTGGTCATTAGACACTGGATCCTGGGCCTGTTCGTGATGGCGCTCCTTGGGCTGCTGATATATTCTCCACATAGCCTGCATGGAGACACGTCGCCCCAGGTCTTTCCGCCCCAACGTATTGTGTCTGTGACGCTGGCCACAGATGAAATACTGCTCGCTTTGGTCCCGCCGGAACGCATCGTCGCCCTGACGCTGTGGGCGGACGATCGCGTGCATTCCAACGTCGTTGTAGAAGCGCGGAGCGTTCTCCCCAGGGTTCGTGCAAATGCGGAACAGGTGGTTGCCTATCAACCCGATCTCATCCTTGTCGCTCCGTATACGCTTGCTTCTGTCAAAAGCCTGCTGGAGGCGAGTGGCAGCCCGGTTTTTACCCTGCAGTCCTGCAACTCGATCGCGGAGATTCAGCACAACATTATCTCGGTCGGCCGAGCGGTAGGTGAAAGCGCCCGCGCACGCGCTCTCGTCAACCAGATGGAGCGTCGCCTTGCTGGGGTACACGAGCACGTACACGGACTGCCTCGCCCGGCTGTCCTGTATTACATACCCGGAGGATTTACGGCCGGACGGGGCACGACCATGGATGAAATCATAACCAACGCCGGCGGAACGAATGTGGCGGCAACGACGGGTCTGTGGCGGACGAAGAAACTCTCAAAAGAAAAACTCGTCGCCCTGAATCCTCAGTTCATCCTTGTCGGCGGAGACCCACATGCACCCGAGCACGAAAGCGTCCGGCCATTGCTCCTTGCCGATCCCGCCCTGCAGGATATTGACGCTGTCCGGACAGGGCGTATTTATGTGATTCCGTACTCCGCCATTGGCACGGTGTCACATCACATTATCAAAGGCGTAGAAGCGATCGCGCGGGTTCTGCACCCGCAGGCATTTCAAAAGAAAAATTTGCAGAGAAGCGTGCAGAGAAGCTCGATAGCAAAAGGTTTGGCCCAGGAACTTGCTGAAGCGCTGGGGGCAACACATATGCCGGCTGAAGCGCTTACAGCGGACACGCTCGTCCGCGCCGTCCATCAGGCATTGGACAAGAATGGACCGTATAAGCAATAAGGGAATGGCCAAAACGCTGATGGTGCTGGGGACGGCGTCCGATGTGGGCAAGAGCCTGATTGTCACTGGTTTGTGCCGGCTCTTTTCTCGGGCCGGGGTTCGAGTCGCGCCATTTAAAGCCCAGAACATGTCGAATAATGCGTATGTCTGCTTCCCGACTGGGGAAATCGGCTGGGCCCAGGCATGACAAGCCTGGGCGTGCGGCCTTGAGCCGAGTATAGATATGAATCCCGTGCTGTTAAAACCAACGACCGAGCGTAGTTCCCAAATCGTTGTCCACGGACAGGTGTGGAAAACTTCCTCGGCCTACGATTTTGATCGTGCCTATGTACGCGAGAAGGTGTATGAAAGCTTTACCCGGCTCAGTCGTGAGTATGACCTGATTATTCTGGAGGGTGCTGGAGGAGCCGCAGAGATCAATCTCAAGGACCGCGACATGGTCAATTTCGCTATGGCAGAGGCGGCAGACGCGCCGGTACTATTGGTGGCAGACATTGATAGAGGCGGCGTATTCGGTGCCTTAGTAGGAACTATGGAGCTTCTTGAGGTCTCTGAGCGGGAGCGGGTCCAAGGATTTATCATTAATAAGTTTCGAGGCGACCTCAGTATTCTTGAACCTGGATTACGTATGCTAGAGGAAAAGACCGGCAAGCCCGTCCTTGGCGTCCTGCCGTATGTGCCAGGCTTAGCCCTTGAGGCCGAAGATTCCGTCTCGTTAGAGACCTATTACAAGCAGCAGCCTGCTTTTTCTCCGTCCAGAGTGAATATAGCGGTTGTGACGCTGCCCCACATGGCAAATTTTACTGATTTCCTGCCTCTTTCCAATATTGACTCCGTAGCGCCGCGTATCAAATGCTGGGCCAAGAGATTGCCGACCCACTCGGGGTGGAAGGAGTATGCACGAGTGAAAAAGGGCTCGGTTTTCTGCCGCTGCACACAGAGCTGGTGCAGGAAAAAACCACTCGCCGCCTAGAGGGACAGTGGCAGATAGGACCAGAAACAGGCGTTTTTAGCGCGTACGAGATACACATGGGCCGTACCACGGTCGGGCCATGTCTCGTTGAGGCTAGCCTCACACCTCGTTTTTTCACACGCCCGCTTGGTGTGCAGGAAGAGATGCAGCCGAATGGCGGGGTCAGTCGAGACGGTAGGGTCTGGGGCACCTATCTGCATGGGCTGTTTGAGAGCGGTCCCTTTCTCCGAGCCTGGCTCGCCCAGGTTGGTGCGAAGCGAGCCATATATCCCCAGGTCGGGTGGGAAACCTGGAGGCAAGAACGCAGCCTCAACTTTGACCGTTTGGCGGATGTTTTGGAGCAGACTCTGGACATCACCATGATTAAAACACTCTGGCAAAATACTCGGGGTGCCAGCAGGCCGCTAGCTTAGCGGCTCTCTTCGCGTAGCCGTCTACTTGGATTCCTTGCAGTTTCTGGTATATGAGGGTCCGGACAAAGGCTAGCAAGATAGCGTGCAGCATCTCTGCACTTCAGTATTCCTATTAATAGTGGTAGGGATGAGGCTCGTCGCCCCTCAAGCGGGGCAGAATACCAATCGGGAAAGGGAAGAAAAAGAATGCGAATAATCACGATTCAAGTCGCAGCGATGCTCGTGGCGGCCTTGACATGGACGGGATGTGAGTTGGGGCCGGACCCCGAAGACATCGTTAAGAAAATAAATAGCACTATTACGGTCACCGCCATCGACGACTTCGAGTGTTATCGATCGGAGATCCAGTCCGTAGAGCAGCCGCCCCAGTTTTTCCCCCAGGATGAAGGGGCGACGGAGAAAGTCGTCAATGGCGAGGCCACGATTCCGGTAGAAGTGACCCGCACCACATTCACCATCACCAAGATTAGGCTCATCATTCCAGAGAATTGCGGATCGGTGCATGGAGAAATTGAGTATAGAGGGGATCCCGACTCCGATATGACCGGCAGCACGTTCAGCTTTGACTCTGGCGACACCCAGACCTTTCCGCGCCGCATGTTCAAATAACGCGACGTACGCTGCACCGGTTACTAGGGAGGAAGAATAATGCGAACAATCACGATTCGAGTCGGCGCGCTGCTCGTGGCAGCCTTTACATGGGCTGGCTGTCAGTTGGGGGCGGACCCTGAGGAAAATGTTGAAACAAGAACTAGCAGTATTTCGATCGCCGAGATCAGCGACTTCGAGTGTTATCGAGCGGAGATCAGGGCCGTAGAGCAGCCGCCCCAGTTTTTCCCCAAGGCCGAAGGGGAGACAGAGAAAGTCGTCAATGGCGAGACCAAGATTCCGATAGAGGTGGTCAGCGGTACCGGTACAATAACCATTACCAAGGTGAGGCTCATCATTCCAGAGAATTGCGGATCGGTGGGAGAAATTGAATATAGAGGGGATCCCCAGTCCAATGTGCACGGGCCTCTGCCCTTCGGCTTTAACCTTGGCGACAACGAGACCTTTCCGCGCCACACCTTCAAATAACCCCGCGCGCGGTACCCGTTTACCGCACCCAGACACAGGGGCCGGCCTCTCTTCGAGGCCGGCTGTCCCGTGGTCGCGTGCTGAGCCCAGGTTCGTATGCTGAGATAGGGTGTCTGGTTTCTAGAAAGTTCTTCTGAGCCTCGGCCGCAAATCGCGTGGCCTCACGGAGCAGCACGGCCGACTGGCAGTCCAGCTGCGTGCCAGGCCTGCAGGCCGCCAGCCAGAACAAAGACTGAAGAGTAACCATTTTGCCGGAGGAGTTCTGCCGCTTCGACCGAACGGCGTTCTGAGCGTCAAACCGTGACTATCGTTTGCATGCGATGCGGGATGAGCTCATCGAGGCGACTGCCCAACTCGGGCAAAGGCAGCAACACCGCCCCGTCAAGGTGACCAAGCTCACCCGTAAACTCTTCTCGACTGCGCACATCGAGGATCATGAGCCGTTCTGGCCCTTCTTGCCCTTCCTGCCCTTCCTGC
>CAUZQN010000089.1:0-7938 GCA_963581605.1 uncultured Binatia bacterium (SeqCode) | reverse complement strand
GCGAGAGGCGACTGAGGCGTTAGGGGAAGAATTCGCAGACCGGGCAGGGGAGGTTGCAGAGGCGCTGGGAAAACTGACCGACGGAACCATGCGAAAAATAATCATTGACGAGAGTCGACGCGTAGACGGACGAGGGCTCACGGATATCCGGCCTATTTCCTGTGAGGTGGGTGTCTTGCCACGAACGCACGGCTCTTCGGTTTTCACCCGTGGTGAGACCCAAGCGCTGGCGGTTGCGACCCTAGGCACATCGGGCGACGAGCAACGGGTGGATGCGCTCATCGGCGAGCAGTATAAGAAATTCATGCTGCACTACAACTTCCCCCCCTTTAGTGTGGGCGAGGCGCGCCCGATGCGTAACCCTGGCCGACGCGAAATTGGCCACGGCGCGCTTGCCGAACGGGCCCTGATTGCCGTTCTGCCCTCAGACAAGGACTTCCCGTATACCATCCGGATAGTTTCAGAGATCCTCGAATCAAACGGTTCTTCCTCCATGGCCACAGTCTGTAGTGGGGCGCTTGCGCTGATGGATGCTGGTGTACCGATCAGCGCTCCTGTCGCGGGCATTGCGATGGGCCTGATCAAAGAAGAGGCGGAGGTGCGGATTCTCAGCGATATCCTCGGTGACGAGGACCATATCGGTGATATGGACTTTAAGGTTGCAGGAACGGCTGAAGGCATCACCGCGCTCCAGATGGATATCAAAATCGCCGGCGTCACGCGTGAGATTATGCAACAGGCTCTCTACCAAGCACGAGACGGACGTCTACACATTCTGGACAAGATGGCCGAGGCTCTCCAGACTCCGCGAGAGGAAGTGGCAAAGCATGCCCCGCGTATTCTTATTTTGAAGATCAAACCCGACAAGATTCGTGATTTGATTGGCCCGGGCGGGAAGATGATCCGCTCCATTGTCGAAGAGACAGGGGCGAAGATTGACATCGAAGATGATGGCACTGTCTCTATTGCCTCTGCTGACGGAGACGCCATGAATCGGGCGATCAGTAAGATCGATGCGGTGACAGCTGACGCCGAAATAGGCAAGATCTACACGGGAACGGTCAAGAAAGTCGTCGACTTTGGCGCGTTTGTCGAGATCTTGCCTGGGAAAGATGGCCTGGTTCACATTTCCCAGCTCGCGTCCGAACGTGTAAACCGGGTCACTGATGTTGTTAATGAGGGCGACGAGATTAGGGTCAAAGTCCTTGAGATCGACCGGCAGGGGAAAATCCGGCTCAGCCTTCGAGAAGCAATGGAAGACCAAGGCGCTGCGTGAGACAACGCGTAATCTCTCACTTTCTCACAGAGATAGAGGACAAGTCGGTGCCGAAGCCGAGCTGCACTAGCGCCGGCTTGTCCTAGTAGGAAGGCGCGTCGGAGCATGGCCGCAGAGATTGTTGTTCCGATTACACGTATTCGCGATCGCACTCCCGTGCTTCCCCTGCCGCGTTATATGACCCCAGGCTCGGCCGGCATGGACCTTGCGGCCGATATCCCTCAAGAGATCCTTCTCCAGCCTCTCCAAAGAACCTTGATTCCGACTGGCTTTGCCCTGGCCATTCCTGACGGCTATGAAGCCCAAATCCGCCCACGGAGCGGACTGGCGCTTCGTTACGGGCTCAGCATATTAAACACTCCGGGGACCATAGACGCTGATTATCGAGATGAGGTGCACGTCTTACTCATCAACCTGGGAGAGCAAGCGGTCGAGATTAAACCGGGTGATCGGATCGCCCAGCTGATTATTGCCCCGATTACTCATGCCCGCTGGGCTGAAGTTGATACATTGGACACGACGCACCGACGGGGCGGATTTGGCCATACGGGGCCAGATTCCGACTCGGAGCCGGAGTCTGGCAGTCGTAGTTGACTCCTTGTTGGGGTGTGGTACATTCGACCCTCAATTGGCGCAACGCGGGTGTAGCTCAGCTGGCTAGAGCGTGTGCTTGCCAAGCACAAGGTCGCCGGTTCGACTCCGGTCACCCGCTTCCTCCAGGCTCCATTCGGAGCTTTTTTTGTATCTACCCAGGGGCCATTGCGAGCGAAGCGAAGCAATCTCGGGGGCTAGTGCATGTATGAGATTGCCGCGGTCGCTACGCTCCCTCGCAATGACGTGGAATCGTTACTTTTTTCTGAGGCCTGAATAGTTCTTTCTTTTTATAAAAATGGGTCTATCAGATTGCGAACGGGTTTCCCTTGACGCTCTCGTTCTCTCCTGCCACAGTTGCGTGGTGACACAACTCAAAACACCAGTTTTTCTCATTGACGGGCAGTCGTATATCTACCGCGCCTTCTATGCGGTGCGGGACCTGAGAAACTCCCAAGGCTTTCCGACAAACGCGATTTTCGGCTTTGTCAACATGTTGCAGCGTATTCATGACGAACACGCGCCGAGCCATCTAGGAATGATCTTTGACTCACCGGGTAAGACTTTTCGACACGACTACTACCCGGAGTATAAAGCCAATCGCACCAGAATGCCGGATGAGTTGCGGGTCCAAATTCCCCGGATCAAAGACATTGTCCAAGCCTATAACATTCCTATTCTTGAGCTGCCGGGCTACGAGGCTGATGACATCTTGGCGACCTTGGCAAAACGCTGGGAGCAGCACGGAGTCGAGGTGGTGATTGTCACCGGAGATAAAGACTTAATGCAGGTCGTCTCGGAGCGGGTGACCATGCTCGACACCATGAAGGACAAGCATATTGGTCTTGCCGAGGTCCGGGAAAAGTTTGGCGTCGATCCCGGACGTGTGATCGAAGTGCAAGCCTTGATGGGCGATCCGACTGACAATATTCCCGGTATCCCTGGTGTGGGTGAGAAGACGGCGATCAAACTGATTACCGAATGGCACGACCTGGATAATGTGCTCAATCATGCTGCAGAGATGAAAGGCAAGCTGGGAGAGCGATTACAGGAGCATGCTGAACTAGCCCGTGTGTCGAAAACGCTCGCCACGCTACGGACCGATGTGCCGCTGGAGCCTGCTCTTGAAGACTTCGCGGTCACGGAGCCGGATCATGAGCGTTTGCGTGAGCTCTTTACCGAGTTTGAATTTCACCGGTTCCTGGCTGATTTGGATACAACATGGGAGTTCTCCCTTGATGACGAAAAGGATCAGCAACATGAGCCAGCAGCACCAAGCGGTGAGTACGAAACCGTCCGAACTATTCTGCAGCTCAACACAATCATCGAGAAAATCCAGGCGGCTAAAACCTACTGTCTCGATACGGAAACAACGGCGCTGAATCCGCTCGATGCCGAACTCGTAGGTGTCTCGCTTGCTATTGAAGAGCGGCACGCCTGGTATATTCCGGTCGCCCACTGTTCAGAGGATGCAGCTCCCCACGTCTCGCGGGAAAAGGTTGTTGCCGCCATCCGTACCCTTTTTGAGGATGCGACGCTTACGCTTATCGGCCAGAACCTTAAGTACGACCTCGCGGTCTTAGCCAATTATGGATTGCTCTCCCACAATCGTTTGGCCGACACCATGCTGGCCTCATATCTACTAAATCCGACTCGGCGCCATAATCTGAACGACCTTGCTCAGCAGCACCTTCATTACGCAATGGTGACGTACGAATCAGTGACCGATGGGGCAAAAAAGAATTTTTCTGAGGTCCGGGTCGAAGAAGCAACGCGCTATGCAGGCGAAGATGCCGATATCACCCTCCGCCTGGCACATCGGCTGTTTCCACGAATAGAAGCAGAGGGCATGGAAAGTTTGTTCTCCGATATCGAAACGCCGCTCGTTCAGGTTCTGGCACAAATGGAACGGACGGGCATGCGCATCGATACCAAGGTGCTTGCGGGACTTTCCGACGAATTTGGGCAGCAACGAGGCCGGCTCGAAGTGGAAATTCACAATATGGCCGGCGAGCCGTTTAACATCGCCTCGCCCAAACAGCTGCAGCATATTCTCTTTGACAAGCTCGGACTTCCGCGCGGCAAGAAGACCAAGACGGGATCGTCAACCGATTCGTCCGTGCTGGAGAGGCTAGCCGAAGATTTTCCTTTACCGGAGAAGATCCTAGCCTATCGGAGTTTTGCCAAACTCCAGAGCACGTATGTAGATGCTTTGCCCAAGTTGATCCGTGAAGACACGGGGCGGGTTCACACTTCGTTTAATCAAACGGTGACGGCTACAGGACGCTTGTCGTCGAGTAATCCGAATTTGCAGAATATCCCCATCCGGAGCGAGGCGGGACGGCGTATCCGAACCGCCTTTGTTCCGGAACCCGGATGGGCACTACTGTCGGCCGACTATTCACAAATTGAGCTGCGCCTCTTGGCTCACCTCAGCCAAGACCCGGTCTTGGTCGAATCATTTCAAAAGGGGCAGGACGTCCATGATCGAACGGCAGCGGAAATCTTTGAGACATCCATCCAAGACGTTACGAGCGGCCAACGGCGCGAGGCCAAAACGATTAACTTCGGTCTTATTTATGGCATGGGAGCGAGGCGGCTGGCCCGTTCACTGCACATTCCTTTCAAAACGGCACAGGCCTATATTGAGCAATATTTTAGTCGCTATAGCGGCATTAAAACCTATATGGACGGGACTTTGGTGAGTGCCAAAGAACTGGGCTATGTGACCACGCTCTTCGGTCGCCGAAGATATGTCCCGGACCTGGCCAGCAAAAGCCCACAGCTTGCAAGTGCAGCCGAGCGGGTGGCTATTAATACACCCATCCAGGGGACGGCGGCTGATTTGATTAAAATGGCCATGGTCAGGATTGCGCGCCAGTTCACCCAAGAGCAACTGCATACCAGAATGCTACTCCAAGTGCACGATGAACTCGTATTCGAAGTGCCGCAAGATGAGATTGAGCGGGTCAAAGCGTTGGTGCGCGATAGCATGCAGGGGGTGATGTCACTCAGCGTGCCTCTCCTCGTGGACCTTGGGGTGGGGAGCAATTGGGCAGAGGCGCATTAGGCGTGCGCGTGAGAGGGACCTGCTCTGGACGTCCTATGTCGCCTGTACAAATCCGCCGAGCTTTGAAAAAGTGCGACGAGCATCGAGAGAAAAAAGGAGGAGCACATGGCCTACAGAGAAGACTACCAACATCTCCTGATTGAGAAGAAAGACGGGATTGCCGTACTGACGATTAATCGACCCGAGTCCCTCAACTCGACGAATTTTCGGTTGCACTATGAACTGAGTAAAATCTGGCTCGATATTGCGGATGACCCGGAAGTGCGGGTGGCGGTAATTACGGGAGCCGGACGCGCATTTTCTGCTGGCGGGGATTTCGACGTTGTCGAGAACTCGATCGGCAACCTGGATGTGGTATCGAAAACCATGAAAGAAGCCCGCGACATCGTGCACAATATGATAAACTGCGATAAACCCATTATCTCAGCCATTAATGGTGTTGCGGTTGGGGCGGGCTTGGCGGTTGCCTTATTGGCTGACATCAGTATTGCCTCAGAGAAGGCACGTTTTACTGATGGCCATACTCGATTGGGTGTTGCCGCTGGGGATCATGCTGCCGTCATTTGGCCACTGCTGGTTGGCATGGCAAAGGCTAAATATTACCTGCTGACGTGTGATATGTTGGATGCCACAGAGGCTGAGCGTATTGGTTTGATTAGTATGGTCGTTCCGCACGATGAAGTCATGCCGAAGGCCATGGAAGCGGCAACGAAGCTTGCCAATGGAGCGCAACAAGCCATTCGTTGGACGAAACATGCGCTCAACCAATGGCTCCGCGCGGCAGCCCATACGGCGTTTGACTATTCGCTTGCCTTGGAGATGTTGGGCTTCTTCGGAGAAGACATTGGCGAAGGGCTGGCAGCGATCAAAGAGCGTCGAGATCCTATTTTCCCTTCAACCCAGGAGAACAAATGACGACTCTAGACCGCATTGAACAAACGCTTCGGCAAGCGCTGTCTGCAACCGAGGTGCAGGTCGAAGACGAGAGTGCCCTGCACGCGGGCCACGCCGGAGCCGCATCTGGCGGCGGGCATTACCGGGTGACGGTGGTGTCGCCGTTGTTTGAAGGAAAGAACCCCGTCCAGTGCCACCGTTTGGTCTATGATGCGTTGGCGGAAGAAATGCAGCAGGCTATCCACGCCCTGGCGCTGACAACCCTCACGCCGAGTCAAAAGAAGGAGAAAATGTGAAGCCAGGCTGTTCTCTCTGACCTGTACGTGACCTGTTGAGTAAACCTCCATCTTGAATGAAATCTAACCTGACAAGGAGAACCCGAATCATGCGAATACTTACCACCATTCTACTCAGTTGCGTAATCATTTTCGGAGCTGTTGCTCCAGTGGAGGCGATGAAGTGCAAGAAGGACGCGGTCAAGGTGGGCGACAAGTGTCTGGACAAGTATGAGAACAGTGTGTGGAAGATTGATCCAGCCGATGCCAAGAGCCTCAAGAAGTTGCGGAAGCTGGCCGAGAGCGGGAATACGACGCTGGACAAAGTCACAGCCATCGCAGGGGCGGTGCAGGTCGGAGAAACGAGCGATGACTACGGGGCGGGCTGTACGGAGTATTTTGCGTTGTCGATTGCAGGAGTAACGCCCTCGACCCGGATCACCCAGATTCAAGCGATGGCGGCGTGTGGGAACAGCGGCAAGACGTTGCCGGACAATACGACGTGGACGACCGGGGCGTTAGGGACGCCAGACCCGGGGGCAGGAGATAACGGGACGACGGATTGTAACGTCGCGAGTACCTTCGCGGTGGCTGATACGGGCTCCCGGGCCGCGTGCGTCTCGGACCGGGGGGCGTACGACACGGTAGGCAATGTGCGGGAGTGGCTGGGGGAACTGGGTACCGCGCTCGACGACGTGTGACAGTTGGAGCTTTGCGGGCGGCGACTTGCAATGCTTGGCTGGGGCAGCGACCACTGATGAACCCGGCGCCCTGGTCCGCGGCGGCTTCTTCCTCAGCGGCACGGATGCCGGTGTGTTTGCCGTCAGCGGGGACGGCGAACCGTCGATCGCGGACTTCTTTATTGGTTTTCGTTGCGTCCGGTAGTCGTCCTTGGCCCTTTGGCATTTTGGACTTTGGGGGGCGGGCGAGCGGCGAAAGCCGCCCGGCCTGCCGTGAGGTCGATTGAATATCGACCTCGGATTCCCATCGCTTCGTTCATGTAGCTGCACATGGCCACCGCCCTGCTGCCCATCATTCAAAAAGGCTTTGACTTGAACGTGGCTCTGTACGGTTACGTCAACAGGTTTCCGCGTGCTGATAAAGCCCTGCTTGGCCGAGAGATCTTGCGGCAGGCGTTAGACCTCGTGGTGTTGTTGGTCACGGCCAATCACCAGGCCGACAAAGTGCCGACGTTACAGGAGAGTAGTACACGGCTCGATGCTGTACGGATCACGCTGCGCTTGGCCTATCGGTTAACCTTCCTCAGCCATAAGGGCTACGAAGTACTGTCCCGGGACGTAGCTGAGATTGGCCGGATGCTGGGGGGCTGGCTCAAAGAGAGTGCGGGGCGGGCGGCTGAAGCGGTCTCGGAAGATATCGAAGAAACTCTGGAAAAGGCCGCTCAACAAAAAAGCAAAAAAGGCAGACAAAAAGGACCGGCCGTTCGTTACGCGCTGACCAGCCCCAAGCTGGAAGCCTATCTGCGGGCCAAGTTGGATCATCCCGAGAAAGTGGTCTTCGTCAAGACTGGAGTTTTCTATCGGACCTTCTTTGAGGATGCGCAGTTCTGTCACCGCCAGCTCCGTCTCAAGCTGTAAAACCTGGCGGCAGCATCAGAAGTTGTGGACATTCCGAGTTACGGGTTTCCTACAACCGCCTGGGAGAAGTATGCGGCTCGACTTGCCGCCTTGGGGAAAGCCGTTTATTGTCCGGACTCATAGGGGAGCGGTCAAAGCTGGCGGCCCTGATCCGCGGCGGCAACTTCAACAACGGCACGAATGCCGGTGTGTTTGCCGTCAACGGGAACAACGAGCCGTCGAACGCGAACAACA
>CAUZQN010000088.1:0-8045 GCA_963581605.1 uncultured Binatia bacterium (SeqCode) | reverse complement strand
AGGTATGAAACACAGGCCGGTGGGTATGTGGAACAAAGTACTACTTCCTTGGTACAGTGCAGACGTGTCTCCAACTTCCTCTCCCGAGTCCTCATCTCGAGCGCAGATCGTTCGAAAAGGTCGTCCTATTGTTGTTGCCACGCTCATCAGCCGCCCGCTGGGTTTCATTCGTGAGGCGGTGCAAGCGGCGCTGTTTGGCGCGTCTCGTCTGACGGATGCCTTTCTGGTGGCCTACAACGTACCGGAGATGATCCAGACCCTCTTCTTTAGCGGGGTGCTGAGCAACTTCTTCGTGCCGGTTATCATGCGTTACCGTGAAGACAAGGACGAGCTGAGCACCATCTTTAGTGTTGCTTTGAACGGCGCCTTGCTCTTCTCCCTTTTCCTGCTCGGCGTTTGCTACGCTTCAGCCTCCGGACTCATGACGTTGGCCGCGCCGGGTTTGGCCGGAGACGATCATGCTCTGGTGGTGTTCCTGTTCCGCTTTATGCTGCCCATGCTCGTCCTGCACTGCTTACTGGCAGTGATGAAGGGCACCTTAAATAGCCTCGACCACTACGCCATGCCGGAGTACGCCGGCGTCTTCTTCAATCTCGTTATGATAGTCTGCGCGCTGAGCCTGGCACCGACGTATGGCATCACCAGCCTCGCCATCGGGGCGGTGGCAGGCAGTGTCCTGCAACTGCTCGTCCAGCTTCCAACGCTCCGCCGCCACGGTATCCGCTATCGGTTCACCTTTGCCTTTCAGCATCCGGCGCTGCGGGAAATGGGCGGATTGGCGCTGGGGGCCTTGGTGGCTACGGCTGTTGTTCCGCTGAATGCCTTTGTGGCGCGGGCACTGGCCTCAACACTGCAGGAAGGCAGCATCTCTGCGCTGGCATATGCCTTTCGGGTGTTTCTGTTGCCGGTCAGCCTGGTCGCGGTACCCGTCTATACGGTATTGCTGACCGAGCTGTCTGCCGCGCACCACGGCGGCCAGCTTGAGACGTTTAAAAAGCAGGCTGAAGCAGGCTTGTCACTGCTCTTCGCGGTTGCTCTACCGGCAACCGCCGTCTTGATAGCCTTGGCTGTCCCCATCACCCGACTCCTGTATGAACGTGGACAGTTCGGCCCAGACGATGTACGCATGACCAGCCAGGCGCTGATGGCGTATGGGCTCGGTATTGTGGCCTACGGCACAAGCCAAGTCATGGTCCGGCTTTTCACTGCAAGTAAAGACACGCGCACGCCTGCCTGGGTGGGTCTTGCTTCGATTGCAGTAAACGCCCTTGGCGGTTGGCTGCTGATGCACGTCTGGGGGCATTGGGGCATTGCGCTGGTCATATCGCTAGTGTCCTACGTAAACACACTCGTGCTCTACCTCATCTTTCGGCATCGATACGGGCCGCTGGATGAAGGACTCTTGTTGCGCAGTCTGCTGACTCACTTAACGCTGGCAATAATTTTGGGAGGCAGTCTGTTTTATCTTGGACAGCCTCTTGCCAAAACACCAGGCTCACTCATGACCGTTGAGCACGTGCTCGATCTGGCTGGGATTGTGGCGATAGCTGGAGGTTTGTACCTCGCCCTTGGCTTGCTCTTTAAGGTCGAGGAGATACGGGCGCTTATACATATGATCAAGCGGCGAATCGCACGGACCGCAAGATAACAGCCTCTACGGCTGAAAACTAGGGCTATTGGGGTATAGCCTCCAAGGTCTCCCAGCGTTGATACGCGGCTTCCAATTCCTGTTCGAGGATTGTTAAGCGAGCGTGCAGGGCAGCAAACTTCTCGCCGCCCTGACGATACAACTCGGGATCGGCGAGCGTCGCATGCACTGCTGCTTGTTCACTTTCGAGGGTTTCAATGCGTTGGGGCAATTCCTCAAGCTCGCGTTGTTCCTTATAGCTCAACTTTCGTGGGCGTGGCGTACGATCTCGGCGTGGCAAAGATTTCTTTTGATCCGGCTGCGTTGGCGCAGAGTCCGCCGGCTGCGCCGGCCAGCGTTGGCGCAGCCAGTCATCATATCCACCCACATATTCGTTGATCTGTCCCTCGTCTTCAAATACGAGGGTGCTGGTCGCGACGTTATTGAGAAACATCCGGTCGTGGCTGACTAAGAGCACAGTCCCGGTGTACTCAAGCAGGAGTTCTTCGAGCAGTTCGAGCGTCTCGGCATCCAGGTCATTGGTCGGTTCGTCCAAGACCAAGACATTCGACGGCTGGGAGAAGAGTCGGGCGAGCAACAAGCGGTTTCGTTCTCCGCCGGATAAAACGCTAACCGGACTCCGGACACGATCCGCAGAGAACAGGAAATCTCGAAGATAGCCCATAATGTGGCGATCTTTGCCGTTGAAGGGAATATAGTCGTCGCCGCGTCCCACAATCTCCTGAACGGTTTTGTCTTCGTCCAGGGGCGTTCGAAGCTGGTCAAAATAGGCGACCGCGAGGCGCGTGCCTTGTTCGACCTGGCCGTGCTGGGGAGTGAGTTCACCCAGCAGAAGCTGCAGCAGTGTCGTCTTGCCGGCTCCATTCGGGCCGATAATGCCGATCTTATCCCCGCGCATGATGGTGACGGAAAAACCGCGAACGACAGCGTTATCTCCGTACGCGTAGCCCACGTCTGTTGCCCGCAGCACGAGTTTCCCGGAGCGTTCGGCCTCTTGGACTTGCAGCCGCGCCGTGCCCACTTGCTCTCGGCGATTTTTCCGCTGTTGCCGCAGCTCTAGGAGGACGCGTACGCGGCCTTCATTACGCGTACGCCGGGCTTTGATGCCTTGGCGTATCCAGGCCTCTTCCTGGGCCAGCTTTTTATCGAACTGTGCCCAGTGCCCGGCTTCTGTGTCCAGTGCAGCCTGTTTGCGCTCTAAGAACGTTTCGTAATCACACGACCAACTGGTCAAACGCCCACGGTCCAGTTCGACTATCCGGGTGGCCAATTTTTTGAGCAGCATCCGGTCGTGCGTCACAAATAATAGCGTCTTACTATTTTGCAGCAAGAACTCCTCAAGCCAGGTGATAGAGTCGAGATCGAGATGGTTGGTCGGTTCGTCGAGCAGCAGGATATCGGGATCGCTGACTAACGTCTCGGCGAGCAAGACACGGCGTTTGAGTCCGCCCGAGAGGGTGTCAAACTCGACGTGTTCGTCGAGTTTCAGACTCATCAGCGTCCGTTCGACCTGTTGATGGATCAGCCAGCCGCCGTTTCCATCTAATGTCTGCTGCAGAGTGTCCAATAGACGCAGGAGTTTTTGGTCGCCCGTTTGGCTAATCTGGGTGCTGATCGCGTGGTATTCGGCCAGCGTTTCACCGAGTTTGCCCAGGCCTTGGGTGACGCGGTGTAATACCGTGCCCGGCAAGGATTGCGGAATCTCCTGGGGAAGAAAGCTCGTCCGCATATCCTTTGCGCACACCACCTGGCCGCTGTCCGGGCGAACTTCACCCTGAATGATCTTCATCAGAGTGGACTTACCCGTACCATTCCGGCCTAAGATACCCACCCGCTCACCTGGTTCGAGCTGCAGACTCACGCCGTCTAATAACGGCGGATCACCAAAGTTGACATGAATGTCTTGGAGGCTAAGTAAGGCCATTGCGGTGAGAGATGAGGGGGGAACTGCTATTTTTATCTGCCAGGCTTAATCATTCTTCGCCATGAGTGCTTGCTGTGCGACCTTTGGAAGCTTAATCGAAGCAAACATTGAGGTTGGATAGAGATAGCCATCGGATTCTGATGTATCCTCATCAATGAGGCGAAGCATAGCGTGGGACTCTGCTTCTGTATCTGGCAGAGTCCGGTAGACCTTACCTACGATCAGGCTGGCTGGGTTGCTCTGGTTGTTGATGCAAATGACAAAATTGTTCACAGCAGAACTCGCTTGATTTTTCAATATCTCTGATTTCATCAAAGATCTCAAACCCTGCTACCATCCCCCACCATTTCTGATTCAAAATACCTGCTCCAACTATGCCTTTTCTTAGGAGGCTTTTACAGATCACCAAGGTTCTCTTTTGTGTGAGGCACAAACAGGGGCTTAGTGAAGCCGAGTTTCAGGACTAGTGGCGAAATCACTACACGCCGCTGGTTCCCGGCATGCCGGAACTTGATCGATATATACAATGTTACGTATCGCTGGAAACGTCTGCCAGCTACGGTGGCATGGGTGAGCTGTGGTGCAAGGATGTTGCGGCCTTTGAGCGCTGTTGGAGTTCGCCGGAACTCGTCGAGGAACAACTCCCGGGTACCTTGAATTTTGTCGGACCAGACCCCATCGATATGATTGCTGAAGAAATACGGGTTTTGTGGCCGTCGACGGCGACTCTCTGTCTTTTAGGACAGCCACATAGGCTATAGTCCCAATTTAAGCCGTTTGACAAACAGTTTTGCCGCCTTGCTTGATCGCGCCTTCCTTACAGGGGCAACCCGATGTGGGCACCTCGCTTGAACGGTCCTGCCACAGTCGCGCAATAAGCCCGCTCGGGTGCCAATAGCTGAGATCTTCGGACTGCTGCCGACGCACCCAAGCGCAGCAAATGGCCCTCTTTGCGCACGACGAGCGGACTAACTATGCAGCCTAACACTTTTTGCGCGAACGCTTTATACTGCGACTGACATGGCACTAAACGACACCACACACAGCGACGTTGAACTGCTGATCGAGCCGGATATGATGACTCCCGCCTGTTTATCCAACCGTGGCTTGGGAAGGATAAGGGTGCTGCCGCTAAAGATCTAACGGAGGACTGGAGAGAGCGGCTCACCGAGGGTTTGAGGGTACTGGCCCGGCGGACAGTGAAGGGACGAGCCCCTGATATGAGTGCCTGGGAAAGACACACGTCACTACCCAATCCGAAGTTTGAGTTTCTCGATGGCGGCCACATCAAGCTGCTGGAGAATTTCGCGTGGGGCCTGGAGCGGGTGCCCGCTGGTTTCATCTGTGACGGCAGCAGTGTGCCGCGGGTGCTGCATAGCTACGTCCGGCCCTTTGGAGCTGGCCTGCGAGCGGCCTTATTTCACGATCAAGACTACCGAGCGCAGCAGGTCACACGTGCCGTCGCCGATGCCCGTTTCCACCATCGCCTGAAATTGATCGGGATGCGCAAAAGCAAAGCCTGGGTAGTATGGGCTGGGGTGAGAGCCGGTGGGTGGGTTACGTGGAAGAAGCATAAAGCGGTGCTGGCCGCAAAACGTCATCACGCGTCCTCCTAGGCCTCGAGGACAACGAGGGTAGGGTCAGCGCGAAAAAGCACGAATTTTTGAGCAAAGCAAAAAGCGGAGGACTGCAAGAAAAGTGCGGGCTAAAAGTACCGGAGGAGTGACGAACTTTGAAGGCCATGGGCGGGAGAGGAAGAAGAAGGGGTGGAGCGGAGGAAGACCCCGCCCATGGCCTCATAATGCTATGTCGGCGGGATAGCCGGTTGCTTTAGTCGAGTACCGCGAGCAAATGAAATGGGTGCCGGGGTTCCTGCAGATGGCTACGCATAGGTTCAGACCCTCGGGGACTGTCCTGGGGAGCATTGTTGATGGCTAGCGGCTCGTATTACACAGTGACCCATGCCGTTGAGGGCTACACCCATTCGACGGCGACTTTTGCCCGTGGAGGCACGCACCGCTACCAATTGTGGCGTATCTGGCAACCGGGGCCGCTGTGTCATTTCTTGATGCTGAATCCTTCAACGGCAGATGAACGCCAAAGCGACCCCACGGTGACCCGCTGCCTGAACTACGCCAAAGCCTGGAGCTACGGCGGGCTGATCGTCACGAATATCTTTGCCCTGCGTTCGACGGATCCTCAACAGCTGTATAGCAACGCAGATCCGGTCGGAGTCGACAACGATAGCTTCATTCTGGATGCCCAGGCTCGCTGCGCCGTGACCGTGGCGGCCTGGGGGAATCATGGCAAACATATGGGCAGGGGCGAGCAGGTGAGAGCACTGCTGGAGGCCCCGCATATGCTCGGCTTGAATGCGACTGGGACGCCGAAGCACCCGTTGTATTTGAAGGCTGATTTACAGCCCATGCGGTGGATATGAATTCAACAGGAGGAGAAGAAAATATGATTCAAACTGGACCGTATTTGGTCTGATTCCTGACAGATTGATCAATTTGATCAGTCTAATCATGCCGCATGGAATTTCTGGACCTCGATCTCAGCTGCCCTTTCTCTCGCCTGCCAGAGATCGTATGCCATCTGTAACCCGAGCCACGTTTCAGGAGTCGAGCCGAAGGCTTTCGACAGGAGAATCGCCATCTCGACGGAGACGCTGGCTATCTCGTTGACGAGATCTGAGAGCGCTTGACGGGTTACGCCTAAGCCTGCGGCAGCCTTGGTAACCGACAGGCCTAAAGGCCCAAGGCACTGTCGTCGGACAATCCCGCCGGGATGCGGGGGATTCTGCATCACCATAGTTCAACCCCCATCGATGGTGGTCGACATAATTGACATCAACGGCATGTCCGTCTTCGAACCGGAAAGTCACACGCCAGTTGCCTGAAACTGAAACCGCAAAATGACCTTTCAGTTCACCCCTGAGCGAATGGAGCCGAAAACCTGGAAGATCCATGTCTGCGGGGCTGCGGATTCGATCGAGCACGGCCAGGCTGTCTCTGAGCTTCTCGATGTGTCCAGGTGCTACCCGTCTGGTTGTTCGTCCATCGTAGAGGGCTTTCAGCCCGCGATGTATGAACGACTGAACCACAACGAAACTCTAAAGTGTCGTGTGTCACTTGTAAATCGACGCTCTTTGTAGAGAGGAAACTGGGGAATGGATCATTTGGAGTTACAGATCATTCGGTGCAAGGAATATCAGGTCAAGCTTTTTCTGCGCGAGAAAACTGGTCAGCGCCGAGTCCGGTATGGGCAAATGAGGTCGCACGTGGACAGAACAGGCCGCGCCTGAAAATAGTGCAACTCGTTGAATCTATTGCTTTTATCCAGAAAAATAAATACAGATAACCCATGATTGAAGAAGCAAAATCCAAGACCCAAACTGGGCCTGAAGCCCCTGATATAGTGAAAACAATTAAGTCCCGAGTTTATCTGTGGTTGGGACTCCCGGGTCTCGTGGTGTTGGCGTGATCGGGTACGCCTGGACTAACTGGGATAGCGCCAAAGAGTGGGCGGGGGTTTCTTCCCGTGTCCAAGCACAAACTTCGCCGAAACCAGAGGCAGTTCCGGCTTCTACCGCCACCGTCTCCGGCGGTGAATTCAAGCCCGAGCAGGGTGCTATAGACATCGGCTCGACCGTCCACAACTATGTCGTGCCTCCCGAGCGTCTTGAGAAGCTATCCAAAGAACTCGGTGTCACACAAGCTGCGTTGCAAAGTTTCTTTGAGATTGTAGAGAAAAAACAGGTTCCAGCGCGTGAGCTGGATACTACCCTGCGCCAGATCGCGACTAGCTATAATGAGCTACTGCTCAAATACGAGATCATCACATCAGACGACCCCGATGTGAAAGCGCTCAAAGAACAGGCTCGTACTGCCTTGGAAGCTAGAAATTTCACACAGGCTGAAGAGCTCCTGAATCAAGCCAGTGATGCCGATGTCACCGCTGCTGGGCAAATGCAGGCACAGGCGAACAAGCGCTTTGTCTCTGCTGCCGAGTCAAAAGCAGGGAATGGCGCTATCCAAGAAACCCAACTGAATTATCCTGAGGCTGTGGCCTATTACCGCGAGGCTGCTGAGCTGGTGGAATCTATCCGTGATGCATGGGAGGATTGGGTATCGTATCTATACCGTTGGGGCCTCCTCGCGGGCAGGGCGGGCAGCCACGCAGAAGCACAGGCCGCCTGGGAACAAGCGCTTAGTATCCAAGAGGAGAAACTCGGCCCAGAGGATCCGGCTGTCGCCACGAGTCTGAACAATCTGGCCGGCCTCTACCAGACGCAAGGGAAGTATGCGGAGGCGGTGCCCCCGTTGGAGCGGGCATCGGCGATCTGGCAAGCCGTGCATGGGCCCAACCATCCCGACGTGGCTATCGACTTGAACAATCTGGCCGGACTCTACAAGATGCAGGGGAAGTACACGGAGGCAGAGCCGTTATACCGGCAGGCGTTGGCAGTCA
>CAUZQN010000087.1:0-8049 GCA_963581605.1 uncultured Binatia bacterium (SeqCode) | reverse complement strand
AGCATGACAGCGGCTGCCAGTATTCCACCTGGCTCATGGGCAACTGCATTATCGGTGCTTCCGATACACCCCACCTAGACGCCAACGGTCAGCCTGAGATCCGCATGATGGTCTTTCCGGCGGCTGAGGCCGAGATCATCGACACCTGGTCAGTGTCAGGCCTGCGCGGCAGCGGCAGTCACGACATCGCCGTCCACGACCTCTTCGTCCCACAAGAAAGAGCACCGGCCTTTGGGTTGGAATCACCCAGCCGGGCCCACTCTACGTGTTTCCCGCTTTTGGGTTGCTGGCGATCAGTGTTGCCAGCGTGGCCTTGGGTATCGCCCGGGGCAGCATGGACTGCCTTATGGAAGTCGCACGTCACAAGATCCCGACTGACGGCACGATCTTCTTGATCAGGCGCAGTCTGACTCGTGGATCTGCATACGGGCCTTGCACCTGAAACGGCAGGGTGGTGAGTTGATCCGCGCCGTACGCGAGCAGCTTGCCGGCTAACGGAACTTTTTCCACCACACGCGTAATCCCCCGTAACGGAACAACATTGGTGATAAAATCAACCGTCTTCCGACGCAGGTCGCTGTGGCCGCGTGTGTCCAGGCGAACGGCTGCTCCGATGAAAGACAGATTATCGGTTCGGAGGTTGCCCTGCTCGAATATCAGATCTCCACTCAATGAGGAGAAAGCCAGACCTACCCGTGGCAGTTGCGGCAGTGAAAAACTGAAGATGCTCTGCAGACTCAGCGCCGACCACAATCGAACCAGGATCGGAATCCGCCGGGCTATCCCGTCCCGTATATAGACAGACAACTGTCCATCCCATTCCTCAAGATCGTCCCAGTACTCCCAATCAGTAATCTCGATTTCGCCCGTTGCGCTCAAGGTTCCAGTAAGCGTGTCAGTCGGATGACCCAGAGCAGCAAAAAACGGACGCACGGCAACCTGGCTGAGCTGCGGCTCCGAGGATACTGCATCCAAGTCCAGCCAGAAGGTCCCTTGCCCGGCCAACTGACCTTGCGTCACATGGGCTTCCTGCACATGGAAATCGACCTGACGGTGGTGCCGATGGCTGCTCGCTCGGACCTGAGTTGCTTCGAACGTCCCATAACGCAGGCACTCACAGCGGACGTCGACGCGAACCTCACCGTCCGCCTCTTTCTTGTCCTGATCCGCCTTTCTTTCGTCCTGATCATCAAGCATCAATACCGGCCCAAGATCGAGGTCCGTGCACTCGACTGTCACCCGCATGTCCAATGGTTCGAATCTGGAAATCTCGCCCTTGCCAGTCAGCCGGCCACCGGGAAGACGGCCCTCCTCCACAACGAACCAGTCGGTCTGCCCATGCCAAACGAATTTCCCTTTTGTCACGTCCAGCGGTCGCAGAAAGGGAAGAAGCGTAAGGCGGACCTGATCGAGCACTAAATTTCCCTGGGTTTCAGGCCTAACCTGCTCCGGTTCAAACCGAATAGTGACCGCCCCACTCAGTCGTCCGGACAGTGGGCGGATCTGGGTGGCCGGGAGGAGATGCATGAAATCTTGCACCCTGGCTTCCGGAATAGAGACATGCACTCGGCCACGACGTGCGGCAGTCAATGGGGCTGTCACATGTCCTTCAACGAGTGCGACGGATTCACCTATCCTCAGACGAACGTCCTCTAGATTCATGAAGAGGAGACTGTCCTTTTCCTGGGTCACACGCACGATTCCATTCAGGTCGGATACGGCCAGATTCCACTCCGGGAGCAAAAAACCGGCCTGCCGCCATTCCAGCGTTCCGGCGTAGGATGCTTGCCCATTCTGCTGCGCGGGCAGATGTAGGCTCAGCTCAACAGCCGCATGCCCCGACGGATGGCTCATAAACTGAAAGAAGGTCTCGCGCTCCGCAGCCGGCAGGAAAGCCAGCAAGGACTCTAAATCATCGGCCAGGCTGAGGTCAGCCTCAAGCTGTACCGTCAGTGCAGACCGTCGCTTTGAGAACAACTACGGCCAGTCCGCGCTCCCGTTCGTCAGTGACGATGCTCGCCCATAAACGCCCGCGAGCTTGGATGCTTTGAGCTTACCATTTTTCAATTTTAGGTGACCCGCAGTGAGCTTAATCGGGACGTTCCGCTCCCCGATCTGAGCGGAAACCTGCTTAATGTCGCCTTCAAACGTCAACGAGCCAAGACGAGCGGCGGGATTCTGCAACAAACCTGCCATAGGAGCCAGGACAAACCAGGCCGAGCTGTCTTCCGGATTATCCCAGCTCAACCGCGTGATCTCTATTTTTCCTTCGCTCACGGTGAGGTCGGTGCCTTGAGCCTGCCGAATAGTGACCAGGCCGGTCATTGTCGTGGTCGCATTCCCCCGCCCGATGTAATTGCCCGAAAAATCCACTCGGGCCTCGGGCCAGTCCGCTCCGAACCACTTGCCGAGTGTCCGCACGGCCACGTTCTGCAAGCGTACCTCGCCTTGCCACTCGATGCTGGACGAGTCCGCCGTACGATCCCACTGTGCGGCGTGAGCATGGAGGGTCAGTTGTCCGACTGTGCCATTCTGCCCAAGGTCTGCGGTCAGATGCGCCCACACGCCGTTTTGAGCATCAAAGGAAATCCGCATATGCGTTTGCGTCAACACAAACAGCTGCTCGGCTCCGGACTGGAGAAAGGAGATTTCGCCTTCGTCCAAGGTGATGTGTTGGATATCCAGGTATGGAGAAAACCATGCGTCAGAAAGAGCCGGTGCGCTGGTTTTTGCCGCGGCTCGGGCAAAAACCCGTGCGACCGGAGACGCAAAGGCCGTTGTGCCCTCTTTTTGGTAAAACTGCACCTGTGGTTTTATGCAGGCCAGCTGTCGGAAGAGCAGGCGCCCACGGAGGAGCGCTTTCATATCGAGTAGCACATCAACCCGTTCGGCTCTAAAAAACGGAGCGCTACCGGCCGGCTCCTGCATGGTCACGGTCTTGAGCTGCACCCCGAGCCCCTGCTTGAAGGAAAGGGTGCTGGAAGCAATACCTACCTCTGCTGCTAGGAGGGCTTCCAGTTCTTGCTCGATGAACTCAACATAACGATGTTCAGACAAGAACCAGCCAAGCAGCAAGAGACCGCCAAGCACAACGCTCAAAACAACGGCGATCAGGCTGACCACAAGCCGGCGGAATATACGCAGCAGCAAATGCCGCCTGCGCGGCGACGGAGCATGGCTAGACGTGACAGAACGTGCCATACTCGCCGCTACTCTGTGGAGCCGATCGACGAAGCATTTGGCACGAAATCCACGAAATCTTGAATCGTCTGAAAATAGTTCTGCCCACCAACTTCAAATAAACCGGCATGCCCGCCGCCGGGGACGGCGTAAAAACGTTTCGGCTGAGGCGCGGCGTTATACAGCTCCCGGCCCTGCTGAAAGGGGACGGTTTCGTCCTGCTTGCCATGTATAATCAGCACCGGAACGGTGAGCTGCGTAATCAAGCGTGCGGAATTCAGGTTATCTTTGACTATAAAGGCAAGCGGCGGCAGCACGATGCGGCCCATAGCCTGAAGTGAATAAAAGGGAGCTTCCAGTATGATGCGATCAGGTATGACTGCACGTGGTGCTATTCCCGCCCCTGGTGCGGTTGCATCACGTGCAACCGCCAGTGAGATGACCACCGCACATCCCAAGGATTCCCCGAAGAATGCTACCCGTTTTCCCTGCGCCCAGCCGCGCTCTTGTATCAGTTGTACAGCAGCCCGACCGTCCGCCAGGATACCGGAAATCGACGGACTACCACGGCTCAGCCCATAGCCTTGATAGTCGAATAGCAGGTGGCTGCCACCCACCCGACCATGCATCGCACGCACGTGCTCTAATCGGGTACGTATATTTCCAGCGTTGCCGTGAAACCAGACAAAGACCATCTCGCCCGGGCCAGGAATATACCAGCCGTGTAAGAGCGTGCCGTCCTGCCCACCAAAGCGTACGTCTTCGTAGGCGAGCCCATAGTCAGCAGGCGTGGCATCAACTACGGTATTGGGGTGGAAAAGCAATGCATTCTTGAACCACTCAATAGGCGCACTGAGAACAGTGGCAAAAAGCGCGCCCCAGCCAACGACAACGTGTTTCATACCAGAGTCCGTTTTATTCGTTCTATTGTGCGACCGCCTTCGCTTGACAATGCATCCAGCCCCACGGTCTAATAGCGCCGGGCAGCAAAGTAAGACACAAGGTCTTTATTATATGCACTTTCTCTACAGCACGAGGATACTCTATGTCCAATAAAGTCATCATCGAAGTCCGCATTAACGAATACACCATGCGGGATGCCAATCCCAACGTCCCCTACAGTCCGGCAGAAATTGCAACCCAGGCGCTTGAGTGTTGGCGCGAGGGCGCATCCATCATCCATTACCATGCCCGCGATCCACAGACGGGAGCGCCGGCGTCCGATCCCCAGCTCTACGCGGATACTGTACGTCGTATCAAAGACAAGAGTGATCTCATTAGTATGCCGACGCTGGGCGCGTGGTGGATGTCGTCGCCCGAAGACCGCATCGCCCACATTGTCGAGATGGCCAAAGATCCCATGACCAAGCCGGAGTTGGGCCCGATCGATATGGCGACGAGCAATGTCGACATCTTCGACCCCGAGGCCAAGCAGTTTGAGACCAATGAAACCGTCTATGTGAACACCACCAAGACGTGGCAGTTTTTTGCCGAGACCATGAAGTCGGTCAAGGTAAAACCCGTCCAAGCCCTGTGGCATGTCGGCTCTGTGCGCGCAACGCAGGCGTTCGTAGAAATGGGGCTTTTTGAAGAGCCGCTGTATTGCGAGGTCGTGCTGACCGAGGGCGGCATGCTGGCCGGGCATCCCGGCACGGTGCAGGGCATGCAGGCCCTGCTTGAGTTCTTTCCCCAAAATGCAAATTGGCAGTGGTCGGTGCTGTCGTACGGAGGCAATCTCTTTCCCGTTGCGGCAGCGGCTATGGAACGCGGCGGGCATGTTTCGATCGGCCTGGGCGACTATCCTTATGGTGAACTCGAATATCCCACAAACGCGGCTCTGGTCACACGCATCGCCCAACTCGCGCGTGATGTGGGCCGTGAGATTGCAACCCCGGCTGAGGCACGGGAGCTGTTGGGGATAGACGAGTAGGGGCAGGATCACCCATGGGCCACAACTTCCGCCCCTAGGTTTTGTTCGCCTTAGCTGCCCGCTTTTTCCCGCGTTGATACAGCCCGCTTCGGCCCTCTAATAAATCGCGCTGAGCCAGGCCCTCTTCCGGACCGTCCTGACCACTCGTAAAATGATAGCTGGCCAAGACAAACTCATCCACTTTGCCCTCGTCCATCAGCGCCTCCGGGCTCAGGGCGAGATACTCACGCATGACAAAGTCCCCACCACCGGGATGAAAGAGATCGCCCGCACGGCTGGCACACCCGGCTACCAGCTGCATGCCCGGGAGTTTCAACGCCAGATCTTCGCCCAAGAGAAACGAAAACGGCTTGCCTGCGGCGTAGTAACACAATCCGCCGAACATCCGCCGCTGCGTTATCCCCTCCAGACCCAAACGCGCAATCGCCTCATCCAAGGTCAACTGATGACGCGGCGGAGGACGCTTTGGCCGTTTTGTTTTGGATGTGGAAGTCTTGCGAGCCATATCTCTGCATGGCAGGTATTCTGCCTATAACAGTACCGGAGAGCTATTGGGCTCTAACATCGTTCCCGGTGCTGGCATCAGACCCAGGGCCACCAATGTCCACAGCAGAATAATGCCACACACGATGCCTATGACGACTACACTCCAATACGAAGCCATTTCCCCGCCTTGTTCGAGATGCAGGGTAATGGCCCGGCCCTGGAGACGGGCAGCCAAGAAATACATGACAAACACCTGCAAGCCAACCAGCATGGCCTCAACCAGACGCATTTCCTCAGGAATCAGTCCTCCCAAGAGCAGCGATCCGACAGTCAATAAGGCAGTCCAGAGTAAGATGTCCCGGGCCACATTCGGCTGCGACAATCTCCGGCAATTAATGGACATGACGACTCCCCCGGCAAGCGGCGAGCCGAGGAAAGTTGCTAATACGACCGCCCAGACGGAGTAGAGTTGTCCCCGGGAATTGCTAGTCATACGGCGTGGCAAATCAGTCGGCGGCATAGATCCTTCCGTTTGGAAACTTTTCTTCTGTTTTCATACGCTGCAGAACTTCTCTTTTTAGTCGATAAATCAATCCGAGGCTAGCGTTTGCTTCACGACAATTCAAGCAACACAAGTAAGACTCGTCTTTATCTGGTTGCATCTTAGCCAACGCCTACGCCACACTTACTGTATACTGTACAGGAGGCCTCCGTATGAAAACACGCATTGCCGCATCTGCATTAGTTTTGACTTTTGGGGCTCTTGTCTGGAGTGCCGCAGCACTTGCACAGGGCACCATTTACAAATGGGTCGATAGCGCTGGCAGGCTCCATATATTCCAACACACCGACCGACGAGGCCCGCGCCGTTAACGACGAACTCCCACCCGCCGCAAGCTTTGGCACTCCCGCAGCTTCGCCGTCGCCTATTGCAGCAGTCCCATCTTCAGGGAGACCGACCTCGGATGAAGCCCAGGCACGCGCCCAGGGTATGGAGGCGAACAGCGTTGACCCAGAAGGGTATGGCCTGGCAACAGGTGAAGGAGAGTTTGAGGAGGCCGCACGGGAAGAGGACTTTGCCCTCGGCAAGGACGGACCACTCGGCACAGTCGAGAGCGATAGCGGCGGCGATGAAGCGCCGCTTGACGATCACTAAGCCCAGCAGCCAAGCTTGCTGCTTGCCATTTCCGACTTTCGACTTCGGACTTGCGACTTTCGACTTGCCCCTTCCGAACATCCTCCCCAGGTCTGGTCGAATACGCCCAAGCGCGCTAAGATCGGGTCACGTCACACGGTGGGGTTGATCAACAGTCGTGACAAGCAAAGAGGGGAGTGCACTCATGAGCGCTTTAGATCATATTAGAATTTTGGATCTGACTCAGTTTGAAGCAGGGCCGTCATGCACCGAGATTCTGGCCTTTCTTGGCGCGGACGTTGTCAAAGTAGAGCCGCCGAAAAGAGGCGATCAAGGGCGCTATCTCATCACCGATAAACCCGGCCTCGACTCCCCTTATTTTTTGTTGCTGAACGCGAGTAAGAAGAGCATCACCATAAATCTTAAAAGCGAAAAAGGGCTGGCGCTCTTTAAGCAGCTCGTCCCGCACTTTGACGTCCTGGTCGAAAACTATGCGCCTGGGGCTATCGCGAAGTTGGGTCTGAGTTACGACGTTGTGTCAGCAATCAATCCACGCGTTATTTACGCTCAGGTGAAAGGCTTTGGGACCTACGGCCCCTACTCCGGTTTTAAGAGCTTTGACATGATCGCCCAAGCAACAGGCGGGGCGATGAGCGTGACAGGTACGGCTGATACACCCCCGATACGGCCCGGCCCGACGATAGGCGATACCGGGACCGGTATTCATTGCGCGGTCGGCATCTTGTCTGCCCTCTTACAGCGTGAAAAGACCGGAAAAGGCCAACGGCTTGAGGTCGCGATGCAAGATGCCGTGGTGAACCTGACCCGTATCGGCATGATGGGCCATTACTACGGGACCGTTCCTGCCCAGCGGACGGGGAATCGACTCTCGGCCATGGCGCCAACCGACTTATATCCGTGTGCTCCAGGCGGGACGAATGACTACGCCTATATCATTACGACGACGCCGGCGATGTGGGAGAGCTTACTCACGACTATCGGGCGGCCAGAGCTGAAGGACGATGCGCGCTTTGCCGGCCAAAAGAGCCGCAATGAACACTTTGACGAGCTGTTTGAGATTATCGCAACGTGGACCAAGCAGCGCGATAAATTTGCGGTTATGCAGACGCTAGGCGCGGCAGGTATTCCCTGCGGCGCGGTTCTTGATAGCGGCGACATTTTAGCCAATGAACATCTCAAAGAGCGCGGCATGATCACCACCGTCGAGCATCCGACCCGGGGCAGCTTCACCATGCCAGGCTGTGCAATCCACATGTCGGACTCTCCGGCAGAAGTCCGGGCCGCGCCTCTCTTGGGC
>CAUZQN010000086.1:0-8103 GCA_963581605.1 uncultured Binatia bacterium (SeqCode) | reverse complement strand
ACATCCCATCTCGGCAGCATGATGGCGCTGCAGGGCCTGAACCTCGCCTGCCGGCTGACGCTGGGCAAGGAGTTCAAACGCTTTTATCGCACCAAGGCGGTCAACCCGCTCTGGAATCATTATAAGTGTAAAGACGATAAATGGATTTGCCTGGCCATGCCCCAAGCCGACCGCTACTGGTCGGATTTCTGCAAAACGCTGGGCATCCCGGAGCTGGGAAAAGATCCTCGTTTCGAGAATATGAAGGTGCGCGGTCGGAATTCCGAAGAGATCATCGCCATTGTCGATAAGATATTCGCTTCCAAACCGCGTGATGAATGGATGTCCATCCTCAAAGAAGGTGGCGACTTCATCTATACATTCGTGAACAATATTACTGATCTACCGGATGATCCGCAGATGCGCGTCAACGACTATATCGTGGACTACGAGCATCCAACCTGGGGCGAAACCCAGATTGTCGGCTCGCCTCTTATTTTGAGCAAAACTCCAGCCGACCCCAGAGCATCTGCGCCGGAGTTCGGCGAACATACTGAGGAAGTCCTGGTTGAGATGCTGGGCTATTCGTGGGAAGAGGTTGGAAAATTGCGAGAGTCCCAAGTGTTATAGAAAGATTCGGTCTAGCGTGTAGGGGCGACCGGCTAGTCCCATAAGAGGCGCCCCTACGTCACAACAACCCGATGCAATAACTCTTCGCCACGTACATAGCGGCGAAGATTCTCCAGCCACAGCTCTGCCACACGTACCAAATAGAGCGGTGAGGTAGATGCCGTGTGTGGTGTGATAAACACATTCGGCATATCCCACAGATCATCGTCAGCGGGCCAGGGCTCGGTCGGCAAGACATCCAGGCAGGCTTGCCGGATCATTCCCGTTCTGAGCGCCTCTTTCAACGCCCCAATATCAACGATGGACCCGCGCGCAATATTGATCAGCGTAGCGGTGGGCTTCATGGCAGCCAGCTCATTCGTACCAATAAGATTTGTTGTTTCAGCACACGCCGGAATCGCCAAAATGACACAGTCCGCTTCGGGTAAGAAGGCAGGCAGATCCGCTAGGCTGCCGAGTTGATCGACTCCGGCAACAGGCTGTGTTGACTGGCGAATGCCCAGCACGCGCATGCCAAATCCTTTGGCCAACGTCGCAATTCGGCTTCCTATCGCACCCAAGCCGACCACCAGAGCGGTTTTATCGCTCAGGCTCTCCAGCCCTAGTTCTTGCCAGCGATGCTGACGCTGATGCGCGCAGAGTTCTCCAAATCGTTTCACTGACCAAAGAAGAAAACCTATAGCAAACTCGGCCACCTCAGGCGCGTTAGCACCAGGGCTATGGGTCACCAAGGCCCCCTTGGCATGCATGGCGTCGTAAAAGCGTCCATCCGTCCCGGCGTCTTCGGTATGCGCCCAACGCGGCTGGGACATCTGCACTGCGGCATCAATAAATTCTGTACGGTAGGCATCGCCAGCCAGCATGACGAGGTCACAGCCATCCGGAGGCTCGGACCATGAGCCGTCTTTTTCAATCAGTGCCCAGCTGAGCTCTGGGACAATTTCCTGCGCTTGGGCTCCAAACCGAACAAAGAACTCCCGACCCGCCGCAACCTTCATGCGCATCTCCTTTCCCTGCCAGTCTTAGCATGCAGGACAAAAGTTCGCCTCAAAAGTTTGCCTATGAAGGGGAGAAGGAACAAGACGCGACGGGCTGCTTACAGAAGGGGTGGGTCTGTTAACTGATTACATCGTCCATTTTTTCCGAAAATAGAATCGAAAATAAAATCGAAAATAAAATTATGGACGACGCATACAAGGAGGAGGGTGAAAGACACAATTCAGGGCCGGAGCAGGGTCTTATGTTCAGTCACTGCTGTGATTTTGTCTCGGGAGTATAGGACCGGAAAATACTTGCCCTCGGCCCACAGGGAGAATAGATCGCGGTAATGTGCCTGCGCCGGGTCACCGGCCTGACCAGGCGTATTCATGCCGAGCGAACGGTCCCAGTCAGCCGGATCCGCAATAATCCGAAAAGACGCGCCAACCGTTTGCAGGTCTTCAGCACCGGTATTATTGATGCTGAAGCCATCGCCTCCGCGCGGAATGGGGCCGACTTCAAGCTGTGCTCGCAGTTCGGCATTCACGGCTTCGCTGAGCATGTGTTTGATGGTGATATGATGATACTGCGTTTGGCCATACGTCCATTGGTCCATGTCTGAACCAAAGCGTGCAGTTAGAGCCTGTACGGCTTCTTCGAAACTCTCGCCGACAAACTGATCGCGTCCTGCCAGCGGGTCAGCACCATAGCTGCCATCCGGGGCGAGCAGGCTGTGAATAATGGGAGTGAGGGTCATGCGAGAAAACGCTGCATGCAGCGACTCAGGCACGTGCTTGTCTCGGAATTTCTGCCACAACTGCCGTTGCCAAGCGACATAGATGCCGGCCGCAATGGAGCCTTTGTCGAGCACATAATCCCATTCTTGGAGCTTGTCGCTGGCAGCCTGGACCAGTGCCTTATCAGAGTGAAGGTCTGTATCGAGATTTTGATGGAGGTCTTTATAAAAATTTGGGAGGAGCGGTATGAGCATGCGGGCCGGAATCGAGTATTCGTCATTCTGGAGCTGCATCATCTCAACAGTCGTGACCCTCGTCCCTGCGGCAAGGACTTCTTGGATGCGGGCGAAACGATACGGCTCAAGCCAGAAATAACTCACCGGATAGAGATAGCCCGGCGGAAGATTCTCCTGATTCGCGGTAGCCACAAATCCTTCGGGCGGATTCAGGACATGCGGCAGTTCTTGCATGGGCACATACCCCTTCCACTCAAAACGACCGTCGCCCGACACAGGCACCAAGCCACTCCAGTTTGGCCGCAACGGAACAAGACCGACCGCTTGCCAGCCGATATTGCCCTGGGTGTCGGCCCAGACCATATTCTCAGACGGCGCATGGGCATACACACACGCCTCGCGGAACTCTTGCCAGGTTGTTGCCTGATTCATACGCAGGCTCGCCAGATAGGGGACACCACCGACGTTCAGCCACGCCGCACGCAAGGCGAATGCCTGGTGCTGCTCCGGGTCTTCAGCCAGGACAGGACCATGGCGGGTGTATTTCAGGTCAATAGTCACCGACTCTTGGCCTTTGACCGGAATGGTCTCCTGGACAATCCGCATATCCTCCCATACACCGCGATACCAATACTGATCGGCGTTGTCCGGATTGGTTTTGTAGACGTATAGGTCCTCCGAATCCGTAGGAAAGATTGTCAGCCCCCACGCCCCATGCTCATTATGTCCGATGGAAACGCCGGGCAGGTGCGGCTCTCCACCGCCGATGACGTTCCAGCCGGGCGCCACCAGATGGACCCAATAGCGCAGTGACGGTGCGGTAATCGAACGGTGTGGGTCATTGACCATAAACGGGTGTCTGGAGAGCGTTTTCTTGCCACTGACAACCCAGTTATTACTCCCCTCCCCTTCTGTAGCCGCCATCCCTTGCAGCAGGCGAGCCGTAGCTTGCGCCGCCGCTGGGTTTGCCTGTGCAGCTCGGTGCTTTGGATCAACAATATCTTCCGGCTCAAATACAACTGGCAAGCGTGCAGCCTGATAATATTTCAGTACATCGCCCGGAATTGTTGAGAGATCGAGCCCTTCAGGCACGCTCAAATCCGGTTCTCCTGGATGCAGATTCAACATCATCCGAATCGTATCCGGCGCCATAGTCTGGAGCGCATTCGCGATGACAACCTCAGTCTCTAGGTTGAGAAATATGCCACCAATGCGCGCAAGCACGATTTCCGGCGACCAGGGCTGCGGTGTGATGCCTAATAAGCGAAATTCGAGCGAGAGGAGATCCGGTTTCTCTTGCGTGAGTGTGATGTAGGCATTTATACCCTGCACGAAAGCCGAAATAATTTCTTCTCCGTCCGGATGGTAGTGTTGAAACTCTTGCTTCAGATCGCCGCGAAAACGGAGCAGCCGGGCCCCAATATCGCGCTCCAAAGCTTTTGGGCCTTGAATCTCGGCCATCGTGCCGGTCACACGCCGCCGCCAAATCTCAAGCTGGAAGAGTCGATCACGTGCAGCGCTATAACCCTGCGCAAAGAACACATCATGCTGATTTTTGGCGTAGATATGGGCAATGCCCCAGCGGTCGGTCAGTATCTCGACCGGCGCCTGCAATCCCGGAAGGTGTAATGTCTCCATTGAGTTTTCCCTAAACCTCGACTGAGATCCCATCTCGGCCCAGCTCAACACACAAGGCAAGAGCAAGGCCACACAGAGAAAAAGAGCAGTGCGAGAAGCCGTTTTCATATCTTCCATAACTTTTACTAAGTATAGGAAAAATAGAGGGCGCGGGCGACCTCCGGTAAGATTCCTCCAAGATGCCTCTTTCGCAGCCTCTTTGACTCAGTGCCAGCGACCTAAGATCAGGAGTATTGGCATCTCCATTGGCATTTCTCGTACAAAGAGAGAGTTCGACACCACACGGAGGGCATGCACATGCGTAAAGACGCCCTCGTCCGGGATAACGAGGATATCCGGCTCCTTCGAGGCGGAAAGACTGATGAGTTTAATCAGAAGGCGAAAGCGGAGGCGGAATCGATTGATCTCAAGAACACCAACCTGCGCCTTGCCGATCTGCGCGGCGTTGATTTCAGCGAGGCCAACCTTGAGGACGCAGCAGTTCGATAGCTCCAGATATGCTAAGAGCCACTAACAAAACTGCCCGGAGCAGGTTGTCCGTCCCCCGGCCCCTCCCCCTGGATTTCCGTTTCCACGGGAATGACTGTCCCTTCTGTGTGTCATACCTGCGCAAGCAGGTATCCAGGCTTACGATACAAGATGGAGTTTCGTTAGGCGCGCTAAGGGTGGGCCAACCCCGCCCTTAGCGGCGTTTTATGCCTCGGCTGTCACTGGATCGATCATTCCCTTGACCGGCACCAAAGATCCACCCAAGCTCACTGAATAGTCTGTAGGCTGAGTAGTGCGTCACTTTCCGCACGGGAGAGGATCAGTTCCCCGGTCTCGCTGAGACCAGGGAAGAAGTCGATATCGCTCGAATAATGCCGCTTGAGGGCTCGGATCTGCTCATAACACCCGGATTTCGAGAGCGCATGCGTACAACCCAGAAGATGGTAGAACTCGTGGACTGCTGTTCCCGAGGGTGATAAGAGAATCTGGTTCAGTGAACCGAGACTAGACACAACATAACCGCGGGTATGGGTCGTAGTTTCTACCGCACCTAAGACCTCGGGCAGGGCGCGGCCCCACAGCATATCACCAAGGTGGCGGCCAACCATGGCAACCAGCCGATCACACGGCGGCTCTAACGGTCGTGGAGCGAGGTCACGCATGATGGCTGACATTGTGAACCCTGGACGTTGCCAGGGACGAATCCAGACAATGGCCACATCGATTCCGTATGGGTCAAACTCCTGATCGACTGCGGTAATCAGAGCACGCGCCCGCTGCTCGCTAATCCCTGCGTCACGCAGAAGACAGACACGCAAGGGCAGACGCGTACCATAATCAATCTTCCCGCGTCGATCTGGCATATGCATCCCGGTCGTTATGCAGCCCGAGAGCAGGCCGGTCATGAAGATCAGTGTCACAATTATCGCAAAGCGGGTGGGAGGCAAAATATACGGCCTTTCTATCTCAAAGAAATACAAGGTGTTTTGTCGTGTCCGAGCCTGAGGCAGACGCTACGCAATCCGATACTGCACAGGCGCCTTCACTGCGTCCCGAGTGTAGGGTGCAGACATACGCGGCCAGCTTTCGCCGCGGCAACCTGCCCAGGGTTCGAATAAGCCAAGGCAAAGAAGATGCCAGCGTGCAGAACGCACTAAAGAAAATACTATTGTCTTGAAAAGAGGGGAGTTTTTCGAATTGTGAGTCTGAAGATTCTACGTTGATTTCGGGCAGGCCAACCGACATCGGGCACAGGTGTCGGGTCTTTCTCCCCTTTGCATGGGCAAGAGCAGCAAAGAACGGCAAATAGCGATTAACCTACTGCATCTCTCTCTACCACAGCCAGAGTTTCCGCCAGCTGGCCGAGTAACATCGACCTGTGTTACACACCAAACACACAGGAGGCTTTGAACATGGCGATTCTCATTACCGGCGGAACGGGTTTTTTGGGACGGCATTTGACACGGCATTTGATTCAAGCTGGAGAAAACGTCGTCATCCTCGACGCCATGCCGAATCGGCAGGCGGTTGCCGACATCGCACCCAAGGTGAAGGTCTTACAAGGCGACGTGATGGAAGTGACCGCGATGATGGATGTCATCCAGCGCAATACGATCGAAGGTATTATTCACCTCGCCTATTACCTCGGCACGGGAGGCATACGGAATCCGCTGCCGTCGATTAACGTCAACTGCATTGGAACGACGCATATCTTTGAGGCGGCACGGCTGAGCGGCATTAAACGCGTCGTCTATATGAGTTCGGTTGCCGTGTTTCCCGAACGAACAACACTCACCGCTCCAGAGCTTGGCGAAGATGACCCGCCAGCTCCCTCAACGAGCAACCAGGCCGGCCTGTATGGGGCGTGTAAATTGTTCAACGAGCATACGGCGGACTATTATAATCATGCCTATGGGATGGATCTGATTGCCATCAGGCCAACGTCGGTGTTTGGCGAGGGACGTGGACAGCGGCGCGGGGCAGCCGGAGATCATTTTATGGTTGCGCCCGAACTCGCCTTACTCGGCAAGCCGGTTGTCATGCCGCCGGACGAACAGATTGCAGACTGGATGTATGTGGCAGATGCAGCCGAGGTCTTTCGCCTCGCTTATCATACCGAAAACCCGAAATCTCATGTCTTTAATATGGCCGGGCCTAGCCGCAAAACCGGCGAGATCACTGCCTATATGCGGGAACTTATGCCTCAAGCCGACATATCGGTGAGTGATAAGCCGTACGTCATGACCTCGTTAGTCAGGACGGACAGGCTGCGAGATGAGCTGGGCTTTACTCCCAAGTACACGGTTGAAGAAGGTATTCTGGCCTATCTGAACGATGTACGGAAACGGGAAGGCATGCCGCTGGAGCCACAGTAGGTAGCGCAAACATTGCTGGAAAGGCCGTTTTATGGACTTCGGAGTGGGATTGCAGTCCCATATTCACAACGGTTGGAAACACGCCGTCCTGGCCGAGCAGATGGGATTCAGCAACGTCTGGTTTGTGGACTCCCAAATGATTACCTCGGATGTGTCTGCGTGCATGGCATTAGCGGCAGAGCATACGCAGACTATTCGGCTCGGCACGGGTGTGACCATTGTCGGCACACGTATTCCGCCCGTTATTGCCCATTCCATTGCGACGATTAATCAACTTGCACCAGGCCGAGTTATTTTGGGTCTTGGCACGGGCCATACAGCGTGGCGGGCTATGGGTATGCCGCCTGTCTCGCTCAAAGAATTCCGGCATGCAGTCGAGGTATGCCAAAGGCTGCTGCGCGGGGAGAGTGTCGAATATCACGAGCGGGGCCGCCAGAGTCAGATCCGATTTATGGATCTAGAGCATGGCTATATCAATACCCACGACCCGATCCCGGTCTATCTGGCAGCCTCGCATCCCATAGCCCAAGCTATAGCCGGCGAGTTGGGCGACGGGCTCTTGACCTTAAGCCTCCTCTCGCCAGATCTGCTGAAAAACAATCTTGTCGCAGTAGCAAAGGGCTGGGACAACAGGCCAGGCGGAAAACCACAAGACTTTGCTGTGGTCACACTGGGTGTCTCATGCGTGCTGCAGCCGGGGGAAGCACTCACCAGCCCGCGTGTGCTTTCTCGGGTCGGTCCACGCATCGCGGTGGCCCTCCACTATGCGTATGAGGTTGCCAAACAGGGCAAGGATGTTCCACCCTTTTTGCAGCCGTTCTTAACCCCAGAATACCAGCGCTATTTAGATGCCCGCTGGGAAGACATGCATGCAACCCATTCCCGCTTTTTGCATCCCGGCGAGGAGAAATTCATCACCCCCGAGGCGATCCGCTCAATGAGTCTGACCGGCTCGCGGGAGGACATCCTCGAACGCCTCAGCCAGCTCGAAGCAGCCGGACTCACCCAGATTGTGATCTCACCGCCGTGGGGGTTTGTAGA
>CAUZQN010000085.1:0-8156 GCA_963581605.1 uncultured Binatia bacterium (SeqCode) | reverse complement strand
AGGACTTTAAGGCAGTGTATGCAGGGCGTATGAGTGACATAAATATCCGCCCCGCTGATATTCGTGCCATTTTTTGCGGCCTGGGCAATAGCGTTAATTTCGGCGTGGATGGTCCGGTAGCAGTTTTCTTCTATCTCCCCTGTCGGGGTTTTTGATTCGTAGACCAGACAGCCGACTTCGGTACAATGTGGCAGGCCGGCTGGAGCCCCGTTATAGCCGGTTGTGAGGATGTTGCGCTCGCGTACGATAACGGCGCCGACTTTGGCTCGCTCACAGGTTGAGCGCTCGGCAACCTGGCGCGTAATCGTCAGAAAGTATTGATCCCAGCTAAGCCGCTGTGTCATGGCTGATACACAAAAGTCCACGCCGAGATTGGAGCGGGTTGGGGCGAAGCTGGTGTGGCCTGGTAGAGGACTGGTGTGGCCTGGTAGAGGACTGGTGTGGCCTGGTAGAGGACTGGTGTGGCCTGGTAGAGGACTGGTGTGAGCTCTCCTTCGGGAAACGTGGCACCTTCCGACATCATGATCGGGACTGGGATAAAGGTCAAGAGAAAGAGTCCGACCGTACACCAGCCATAGATGGTACGATTGCGATCAAGCGGGGAGAGGCGATCGAGCGTGGGTGGATGGTCTATGCCGAGCAGGGCTAAGAGGACAACCCACACAAACCAGCCCTGCCAGCCTTGAAACCCGAGTACCAGAATGACCACCAGAAAGGTGCGTGCAATCCAACGATGCGCCGGACCAAACAGCGAATAGACCACATGCCCCCCGTCGAGCTGACCAACGGGCAGCAGATTGAGAAAGGTCACGAATAAGCCGAACCAGCCAGCCAGGGCGACAGGGTGGAGGATGACACTGACCTCGTCGGCAGAAACGTCGAGAACGAGAGCAGTGAGTGCCGAGAACAAGAAGGAGTCGCCTAAAATGATCCCGCCGGCAAAGGGGTCGAGCGGCCGGACCTCGGACAACGACAGGCCGATGATAACGGCTGGAATGGCGAGCACTATACCCGCCCAGGGCCCTGCCGCGCCTACGTCGAAAAGCGCGCGTCGGTTTGCCGGTGGCGATTTCATCCGAATGAATGCGCCAAACGTACCGACAAAGAATGGCGGTCCGGGAATAAAATAGGGCAGGCTCGCCCAGACTCCGTGGACCCGAGCCATCAGGTAATGCCCCATCTCATGAAACAGCAGAATGAGCATCAACGTGGCCGCAAAAGGAAAGCCCAAGAGGAGAGAAGACGGGTCGGTGAAGGGATTGGCCCCCTGCTGAAAAGTACCGGCCATAGTGGTGGTCAAGAGGGTTGCCCCAAAAAGGACAATATGGATGAGCGGGATTTTCCGTTTTGGTACGGTCTGGGAAGACAGCATGGGCGGCGAAACAAACGGCTGAAGCAGCCGCTCGGGGGGTGGTTGTGTCATGAAGGTTCCGGCCAGACGAGAGTCATTTCCACACGGCAGCCCGGTTCGATCTTGAAAGCACGCGCTGCAGAGCCGTTGCGTATCGCAATTTCTACCTGCTGCCAACTATTGATCACTGCAACTGCTTCTCCTTCAGCAACGGCGGCATAGGTCGTTGCAAGTCGACCGATTCGTTGTGCGTTGATGCTAACCCAAAGCTGTTGGGTTGAAAAGAGATGGAGATCTGCTGGGGTTATATTGGTGATGGCGTTCCCAAAGTGATCGATGTAGAGCACGCTGCCGGTGATGCGTTCTGGCGTATGGACCGGAACAGGCACGCTGAGGCGCTCAAGGCTGGAGAGCCGAGGACCAAGCTGTGTCGGCTCGACCCCCTGGGCGAGATGCGCGGCAACCGGGGCGAAAATATCCCGACCCTGAAAGGTCGGACTGGGGCAATCGAGAAAATACGCGGCATTCGTCACATGCGTAATGCGTTGTACGCTTGCAGCCGGAGCGGCCAGGCTGAGCAGGCCATTATCAGGTCCGACAAAAATGCCGTGTCCAGTTTCAACCACGATGCCTTTGCGGTCGCTGCCTACGCCTGGATCGACCACGGCTGTATGAATAGTAGTGGGCGGAAAAAAACGCACCGCGCTGCGTAAAATGAGAGCGCCAGCCAGAATGTTCTGAGCGGGAATTTCGTGTGACAGGTCCACAAACTGGACCGCAGGAGTAATGCTCAACATGACGCCTTTCATGATGCCAACAAAAGCGTCCTGCGAGCCGAAGTCGGTCAGAAGAGTAATAATGGGCGCATTGTCAGGCATCACAGTATCCGCAGGAGAATGCCTCTCTCGGCCTAACTATATCCCAGCTTATACGTCAGCATGCCCTTGGCAATGCGCTCCCCAGTTGCAGAGGTGACGTCAACCTCAACAAAGACCAAGCTGTGGCCACGCCGGATGACGCGCGCTTCTGCGGTAAGATCGACTGAGTGTGCAGCCGATAAATAGCTGATAGACAGACCTGCGGTCGCTCCACGTGTCGCACTCGAATCGGCCTTGGACCAGGCTGCGGTTACACCCGCACTATCAATGAGGGTGGAAATGGCACCGCCATGGACGACGTCTCCGGCTGTGCGCAGCTCGGGTTTGAAGGGCAGGCGCATACGGCAGAACTCCGGCTCAACAACATCCAAGTGCAGGCCCAATAGTTCATGGAACGGGTCGGATTGGGGCAGAAGATCGGTCAATGGCTGCTCCTTCTCTTATACACTCTCATACGCTCTCATGTGGCTTCCATATCAAGCAGGGCCCGTTTCATATCCAACCCGCCACCAAAGCCACGCAGCGAGCCGTTGCTGCCGACTGCGCGATGGCAAGGAATGATGAGCGGCACGGGATTCAGGGCGCAGGCCGCACCCGCAGCCCGAAATGCACGTGGACGGCCCGCGTCTGCGGCAAGCTGCGTATACGTATGAGTCTGTCCATAGGGAATACGACGCAGCACGGTCCAGACCTCCTGAAAAAAAGCGCTGCCGTCAACATCCAGCGGCAGCGTCCAGGTACGACGAGTCCCAGCAAAATATTCTGTGAGTTCTTGCCGGGCTTGGGCAAGAAGCAGCAGGCCGATTTTTGGGTTGATCGTCCGGCTGGCACACCAGGTCTGAAAGCGCTGCTGCTCGTGAGTCGGCGGCAGGGCCAGGCGACAGATTCCGCGCTCAGTTGCGGCAAGACTCAGCGGACCGAACCTGGTTTTCAATGAAACGATGCCAATAGGAGCAGACGCGCGGTCAGGCTGAGCTTGTTTCTGGTGTGTCTTCACAGTGCTGTCGTCTCCGTCTGGGCATCAGTAGCGTATGGGAGATGAATCGGCTGGTTTAACGGCGGCCTCGTTTCCTCCTGGGGCGCGGGCTCTGAGCCGAGGTCCGGCTCTTCAGGACCTTCATAGGGAAAGAATGTGACCGCAATGACAATATACAGGACGCACCAAAATGCTATGAGAGGCGTACGGGCGGGTAATTTCCGTTTCGTTATAAGCGACATGATCCCACTCCGGACGGGCGGAGCGGGAGATGCGGAAGCCGGCTGGTCTGAGAAGGTCAGCGGGCCGAGATCCACATCTTTGTCACCTTGGATTTTGCGTACTAAAAAGACCAGCGGTGCGGCAATAGCAAATGCCAAGAGCGCTGGATAGATCGCAAACGAGGCGGGGGTATACGTTACCTCTGCATCAATATACGGCTTGAGTCGCAGCCCGGACACGACTGCTGCAGCTAAGATTGATCCGGCGGTGATGAGCATGCCCCGTAATTCATTATTCATATGTGTTAAAAAGACAGCCCAATGGGTAAGAAGTCAAGATGCGGTACATGAGTGATGGCAGTAAAAGCCTCCCCAGGTCTTGCTAAGGTCCTGCTAAGAACGCCTAACAAAACGCTCCGAGGCACATGGTGCGCCAAGCGCCCCCCCTGGATTCCCGTTTCCACGGGAATGACAGCCGTTCTGTGTCATACCTGCGAAAGCAGGTATCCAGGCCTATGGGACAAGACGGAGTTTGGTGAGGGCCACTAAGGTCCTGGCTGGCAGCCTGTTTTCTCGATAAGCTGTCGATAGACCAGAAGCCGGCCCAGCCCGAAATACGTTTGCAGACGAGTAGAGACCGTGAAAATTTCAACCGTTGAGTTTGTTGGTGCAGCCATGCAGCCGGGGGCCTATCCCAAACTCCCCCATCCTGAGATCGCTTTTTCCGGACGCTCGAACGTGGGTAAGTCGTCGCTGATTAACCGGCTGCTCAACCAAAGGATCGCGCGGACGAGTAATACGCCCGGCCGCACCCGCCAGCTCAATTTTTTTACGATCAATAACGCCCTGACGTTTGTCGATCTGCCCGGCTACGGTTATGCCAAGGTGGCGAAGTCGGAACGCAAGGGCTGGCAACGTCTTATCGAAGACTATTTGGTTCATGCTCCCAATTTGTGCGGCGTCGTCATTATTATTGATATCCGGCGCGGGCCGGAAGAGGAAGAAGAGGCGCTGTGTGAATTCCTGGCGCATCACAACCGGCCCTTTCTTCTGGTGGCAACCAAATGCGACAAGCTGAAACGCAATCAGCGCGAAAAACAGCGCAAGATACTTGCGGCGCGGATCGGTGACGAGCCGCTGCTCCTTTTTTCTGCTCAAAATGGCGACGGAAAAGCCGAGCTGTGGCAGGCGCTGCGGGCATTGACGGCCGGACATCCAGGGGCTCACGCTGGTACTGGAATCTCAGATGCCTAGAGTTTCCGTTATTATTCCAACTTATAATCGGCGCGACTTTGTGCGCGAGGCCATAGCGTCTGTTTGCGCCCAGACGTATCGAGACTTTGAACTGATTGTTGTTGACGACGGGTCAACCGATGGCACAGCGCGGATTGTTGAAGAATTTAGGCAAGGGCGGGCGGATTCCATACAGTATATTTTTCAAACCAATCAAGGTGTATCGGCGGCGCGCAACCACGGTGTCTTTCGGAGTAGCGGAGAGCTGCTCGCCTTTCTGGACTCTGACGACGTGTGGCAGCCGGAAAAACTTGCCACTCAGATCGCCTTTTTTAATGCCCAGCCTACAGCCCAGATATGTCAGACACAAGAAGTCTGGCTTCGCCGTGGGCTGCGGGTCAACCCTCGTAACAAACATCGTAAGTCCGGCGGCGATATTTTTTTGCGCAGTTTGGAGCTGTGTCTGGTCAGCCCTTCGGCCGTTATGATGCAGTGGACCCTCTTTGAGCGCATGGGCGGATTTGATGAACAGCTGCCGGCGTGTGAAGACTATGACCTGTGGCTGCGTATTGCCGCGCGTCTTCCCGTCGATTTGATAGCCCTTCCTTTAGTCATAAAACGGGGCGGGCATGTGGATCAGCTGTCGCACCAATTTTGGGGCATGGACCGCTTTCGTGTCATTGCGCTGCGGAAACTGCTCGATTCGGGGGTGCTGTCTGATGAGCAGCGTCTCGCCACAATCAGGATGCTGCACAAGAAGTGTCGCATCCTGGCGCAGGGTGCGATAAAACGTGGCCAGTCGGCTGAGCCCTATTTCAGCTTGATTGTGACCTATCCTGCTGAGACTCTTGCTGAGACTGAGGAGGAGGCCCGTGTCAGCCCAGAATGAGATCCTCGACCCCAAGGATCTTAAGGATCTCGAGGCGCAACTTGCTGCCTATGCCCAGCGTAAACATCTGAGCCCGGCTACGAGTGACCGCTGGCAGGCCTGGCAGGCGGGAGATCGGGCCGCGTTGTTAACCTGCGCCGAGGAGCTACAACTTGGTGAGAACCAACTCAAAGATTTTCTCGACTGGCTGGAGGAAATAGCGCTACGAGATGAGACGGCTATTCAGGCCGTCCTGGGACAGCGAGAAATTCGCACCGCTTTGACCACCCGGCGTTCACGTAATGACAAGCTGAAAGCAGTCAAGACGGCATTGCGGAAAATGCGTTACCCGCGCCTCACACAATTAGAAGCATCCGCACGAGCTGCGGTGAAGGCCCTCGACTTGGGCCGGAGCGTGCAGATATTGTTTCCGCCTGCATTCGAAGGCGACGAGATTACCGTGACATTCCACGCGAGGAATACACAAGAACTCCAGGAACGGCTCTCGCGGTTACAGCAACGAGTTGACGACGGAAGCTTCCAGCGTATGTTTGACGTTCTGGATGAGGTGTAGCACCCGAGGGGTGTAGCATTTATTATGATGTATCAACCCACTGAAATTTTGATCGAACGCGGTGAGGAAAAGACTCCGGTCGTACAACGCGCCCTGGCCAAGCTCGCCCACGTTCCGGTCCGCATTGTTGAAAAGGATTGGGAACGGGCAGGGGTGCAGGCCGAGAGTAAGGATGCCTTTGGTGCAGGCAAACGTCAGCTGTTCTTCACCCGTCAACGTTCGCGCTTCCTCGAACACTGCCCGGCTGGTACGCCTGGGCTGGTGTGCTGCAATTATCTCGTAGTCAGTCTGATCTCAAACTGCCCCATGGACTGTAGCTATTGTTTCTTGCAAGAATATCTGGCCAATAACCCGGTGCTCAAAGTCTTTACCAATGTTGACGACATGCTGGCTGAGATAGCCAAGGTGGTGGATCGCCAGCCATGGCGCCAGTTCCGGATCGGGACTGGCGAGCTGTCGGACAGTTTGGCCCTTGATCATCTGCTCGGTTTCTGCAGCGATTTAGTGCCGTTCTTTGCCTCTAGAAACAATGTGCTGTTAGAACTCAAGACCAAAAGCGACTGCATCGATAATTTACTTAGCCTCGACTCTCAGGGGCGAGTCGTGGTGTCCTGGACCCTCACCCCAGCGGTGATAGCCGATGCCGAAGAGCATGGCACAGCCTCATTTACCGACCGGCTGCGGGCTGCCCAGCGCGTTCAGAACGCAGGCTATAAAGTCGGTTTTCATTTTGATCCGCTCATTGAGTATCCCGAGTGGGAGACCGGCTATCAGCAGACCCTTGAGCAAGTCTTTACGACTATCGACCCACGGCGCGTGGCCTGGGTCAGCTTAGGCAGTTTGCGGCTGACTCCGACCTTACGGAAAATTATGCGCCAGCGCTTTCCCCGCACGCGGCTGTTGTCAGGTGAACAGGTATTATGCGCCGATGGGAAATGGCGGACCTTTCAAGCCTTGCGGGTCAAGATGTACCGGACCCTGACCGCCTGGTTGAACGAACTTGCTCCTCAAGTGCCGGTGTATATGTGTATGGAGACGGCCCCGGTGTGGCAAAAAGTGTTCGGCCGTAGCCCGATGTGCGACAAAGACGTTGCCCGGTCTCTGACTGCACCGAATCTCGGGCAGCAAATTGCAGCGCCCTAGTGTGTAGGCTGCATCATCGGCACCACGTCAAAGATTTCATGCGCCGCAAAATCCTTGACGCCGCGTCCCCTTTTTTTATGCTACTACACTCCGGCTCAGAGACGGGCTGACGGCTGACCGGGGAAGAAAAGACGGGTTGAAACACGGGACGGAATGCAAGATAATTACTCAGATCAAAGGGGAACTGATGAGCATCATCGAATGGATACAGGCTGGGGGAGGCATCGGGCAGCTGCTCATAACCGGGGGCCTGCTCTGGATCACTTACAGCGCTGTCCAGCAGATGCGGAGAGCATCAACGTAGCGAGACCGCCAACTCGATGACCAGCACACGGCTCTGATGGACCAGCATGCAGCACTTATGGAACTATTGAAACGGTCAGAGCCGTAACGAAAAACGCCTCTCGGACTCACGAGAGGCGCTCAAAATACCCGACAAGACAAACCAGTACGGATTTGCCACGCAGTTCCTACGGAATGAGGCAGGGGCAAGAGGCCGTTCCCCTTGAGCGTCGCCGTCAGAACGCGCGCTTGGCTGCCTCCACTGTTGAGCACGGAGAAATGGCTCAAACTCATCCGGTTGGACAGGCTGTTTGCGATAGCCCTGGCGGTCCTGTTTCACCAGTGCTTTGATCCGCTGCTGTTTGAGCCACTGGCGGGCGGCTTCACTAAACAGCTCAGCGCGCTTTTGGTGTCTGGCCTGGGCAAGGGTATCGATCTATTCGAGCAAGTGCTCGTCCACAGCAATAGAGATCGTTTTCATATTCATGAGAAGATGGAGCGGGAGGTCAGGTTACGCTGCGCTAACCTGACCTAGAGATTGTCCCATCCGCCGGTAGAGTTTGAGAGAGTGGACAAGATCATCTGATAGCCTTATGCGGCGCGGGCGGCAAGGGAGCGCGGGCCCAGCGC
>CAUZQN010000084.1:0-8197 GCA_963581605.1 uncultured Binatia bacterium (SeqCode) | reverse complement strand
CAGCGCTGCCAGCGCTGATTGGACTACGATGCAAGGCGGCGGCCAACACAGCGGCAAGCGTATGCGGCTTTTCGCCAGGCTGCCAGTCCGGAAAGTAATCGGGAAGAAATGCGGTATGCGTCTCGCCTGCAGTAAAGGCGGGGTGATCTATGAGTTCGATCAGGAATGGCAAATTCGTGGTTGGTCCGAGGATGGCGGTCTGGCGTAAGGCCCCAGCCATGCGTCTGCGAGCCTGCTCACGGTCCGTACCCCACGTCGAAATCTTGGCCATCATGGGATCATAATATATGGGCACATCGGTCTGTGACTCCACGCCCGCGTCCACCCGCACACCGGGCCCATGCGGTGCATGCCAGACCAGGACCTTTCCAGGCGACGGCAAAAAGCCGTGCGCAGCATCTTCGGCATATAAGCGACACTCGATGGCGTGCCCTCTAGGTTGGACGTCGTCCTGACTGAAGCCAAGCGACTCACCTGCGGCAATGCGAATTTGTTCGCGCACCAGATCCAGGCCGGTAACCCATTCGGTAATCGGGTGCTCAACCTGGAGTCGAGCGTTCACCTCAAGGAAGTAAAAGTTGCCTTCACTATCGAGAATGAATTCTACAGTTCCAGCATTATAGTAGCCAGCAGCCTGAGCAATAGTGAGCGCTGCCGCTGTCATCTCGTTACGGAGAGACTGAGACACAGCTGGAGAAGGTGTCTCTTCTACAATTTTCTGATAGCGCCGCTGAATCGAACACTCGCGCTCGCCGAGATGGACCAGATGACCAGTAGTATCTCCCAGAATCTGGACTTCGACATGATGCGGCCGCTCGATAAAGCGTTCCACATAGACCGTGCCTTCGGCAAAGGCCGCCTGGGCTTCGCGTTGCGCCGTAGACATAGCCTCCACAAGTTCGGCTTCCTGACGCACGATACGCATACCTTTTCCGCCGCCACCCGCCGCAGCTTTGATGAGCACAGGATAACCCAGGGATTTGACTTGTTCGTGCAAAACAGTCGGGTTGGATGCTGGATTCTCAAGCGCCGGAATGACCGGAATGCCGAGCTTGGTCACCGTCTGCCGTGCAAAAATTTTATTGCCAAGCACAGACAGAGCCTCAGGGGACGGGCCGATAAATGTCAAGCCGGCGGCGTGCACTGCACGTGCAAACGTCGCATTTTCGGAGAGAAAGCCATAACCGGGATGTATGGCATCGGCTCCCGTCTGCTGGGCCGCAGCAAGCACCGCCTCAATATTGAGATAACTCTCACTTGCCGAGGCCTGTCCAACACACACTGCCTCATCCGCTGCATACAGATGAGGCGAGGAACGATCCGCCTCCGAGTACACGGCGACTACAGCAATATCCATTTCGCGACACGTCCGCGCAATGCGAGTGGCAATTTCTCCTCTGTTTGCGATCAGAATTTTCTTGAACACAGACGAACCGCTTCCTCTTGCCGTCTACTTGCCGTCTACTTGAAGCAGAGTGACACCTTGTACTCGCCCATGTTCCGCCGAGGTGGGGTAAAGGTATGCTTCATTTCGCCCCGGCGTGGATCTTTTGGTATTTCCGATAATCATAGCCAGTTGCCATGGTGAGCAGCATCTGATCCATTCCACCGGCTCGTTCTCGACGGAGAATCTTCAGGCGCTCGAAAAAGTCACGAAAATCTTTATTGAGTCGCACCTTCTCGTCCATATGCCGAAAGAAGAAATCGCGCAGCCGGGTGAGCGTAAAGCGGAGGGCTGAAAACCGCAGTTCATTTGGAAACGTGTCCCACTCAGCCAGTGTGAGAGTACGTTCAGACTGATAGCCATGGAGTAACGCGTCAAATCGGTCAATGTGATAATGATCCTCGTGGTAACACATGGCATTCACCACTGTTGCCAGATCATAAATGAATTTACCCGAGCAAGCGGCTTCAAAGTCAAGCATGCCGGTCACTTTTCCGCCACGAAAAAGAACATTGTCAGGAAACAGGTCCCCATGAATAATGCCTTTAGGTAACTTTTCCTCTCGGTATTCTTCTTGATAGGCGATTTCGTCATCCAAGATGTGAAGAACATGCTTCAAATGGTCCGCAATACTCCCACGCAAGTCATGGTAGAGAGTCTGCAACCGCTCAAAACTAAATCGGTTCGGAATGGACTTTTTATACTCCTGGCCAACGAGATGGAGCTGGGCGAGAGCCTGGCCGATTTTCTCTAAATGCGCACTGGTGAGCGTCCCCTCAGAGAAAGCTTTACCGGAGATATTACGATAGATTGAAACTGCTTTCTCCTGGTAGCTGCGCAAATAGCGCCCATGTTTGTCGGTCAAAGGCCGAGGGCAGAGTACCCCATGCTTACGCAAGAAGAGCAACAGGTCGAGTTCGAGCTGCACTTCTCCTTCACTCTTCACTTCATCTATTTTTAGAAAAAACTTCCCCTTGGGGAATTCAAGATAGTAATATGTATTCACCGATCCGGCAGGAATGCCCTTAGCGGTTGATAGTCGCCCAAAGCCATAGTCTTTGACCAGACCTTGGACAGTTTTTCTGTCGAGGGCTGTGTAGACCGCCATGCCTTCTTCCCCAGATTGCTGTCTCGACCTCTGCCACCACACGCTCCTGCTGTCTGTATTGTCATACTATTGAGACAAGGGCTTTGTCAAGAAAAATTGACTGAGCGTCCATTCAGAATACAGCCCAAAAGGGCAGCACGTGGAGGGGTCTTACCGATTTTATGACGCAGATTGAGTGTGTTGGATATGCGGAGTCCGAAAATGTAAAGGCACTCCATCTTTTGCTAGTTGGCGGATAAGCGTGGTACTCACGGCGCACAGCACATCGACCTGGAGTCCGGCATAGGTCGAAGGAAACGAGTTCAGTATCTGACAGCCGCGCTCAAGCAATTTTTGCGCACCACGATATTGGGCGCTGGCAAGTTTGAGATACCCGACAGCAAGTTGAACCAAGCCCTGCACAAAGCGTTTCTCTTCACCGACACTCTCGTTCCAGATGGTCTCCCAGATCTCGTGCGCCTCGAAAAAATGGCCGGCGTTAAAGGCTGTCACTCCACGCACAAGAAGAGTATTCGACATGGCTTTTCTCTCTTTGTTTGCCGCGTTTGTCTGCTCATTCCTCATGCCCCATGCCTTATTTTTCTTGGTCGCTATAGCGCTCCTCAGCCCACGGATCGCCCCGCTTATGATAGCCACGCACCTCCCAGAATCCGCGTCGGTCTTCAGCCAAGAACTCCACACCACATACCCATTTGGCGCTCTTCCAGGCGTAGAGTTTGGGCACAACTAAGCGCAGCGGCCAGCCATGATCGGGGTCGATATCCTGTCCATCATGACGCTGAGCAAAAATCACATCGTCGTCTAAGAAATCCGCCAGCGACAGGTTGGTCGTATAGCCGCCGTTACAATGAATCAGCACCCAGCACGCTTCAGGATTGGGGCGAACGAGATTCACAACAAGCTGAGCAGAAACGCCCTCCCACACGTTATCCAACCGTGACCAGGTAGTCACACAGTGGAAGTCAGCCGTCAGCTGGATTTTGGACAGTGCGCAAAACTGCTGATAGTTGAGCCGAAGCGGCTTTTCCACCAGCCCAAACAGGCGAAACTCCCATGTTGCGGGATCAAATCGTGGAGTCGGCCCGTAGCTCAAGACGGGGAATTTTTCAACCAGAAACTGGCCGGGTGGAACTCGGCTGCCGGGATCGTTATCCAGGGTGCTCACCATCATCGACGCCCTCTTTTGGGCGTTCTAGTGTGTTTGAGAGGCTTTGACAAGAGGGTTTTTCAAGTCGAAGGAGGGGACACGAGTGCAATTTTAATGTCCATGACATTTGTCCCGGTCGATCCCGGACGAAACAGGTCGCCGAGAGCGGAAAAGAATGTATAGGTATCATTATTGCGTAAAAAGCGGGGCGGGTTGAGATGTTTCAGTCGGGCTTGCGCTATTGTTTGTCCGTCAGCAAACGCGCCTGCCGCATCAGTCGGACCGTCGATCCCGTCTGTTCCTGCACTAAGAAGGGTCCAACCCTTTTCTCCTTGGAGTTCTTGCGCAACAACGAGCGCAAATTCTTGATTGCGCCCGCCTTTTCCGTTGCCGCGGACCTGGACCGTAGTTTCTCCACCAGCAAGGACACAGATTGGAGCGGAACAAGTATGCAGCACTGAGCGTAGCGTTGCAGCAAATTCGCGGGCTACTTGGGTTGTATCGCCGGCAAGCGCATGCGAAAGAAGATAGGATCGCATGCCATTTTGTTCTGCCGTGTTTTCGGCAGTTCGCAGCGCAACACGGTTCGATCCGATTAAAATATTGTGCACCCGAGCAAACATCAGATCGCCAGGTTTTGGTGTCTCGGGCACTGCTCCACGGAGTCCCTGCCGCAGATATGCGCGAACTGAGACAGGCAGTTGTCTTTCAATTCGATAGTGTTCGATCTCTTGCCAAACATCTGCAAACGTGGTGGGGTCAGGCACGGTCGGACCAGAGCCAATCACACTCAGATCATCACCAATGACGTCTGAGAGTATCAAACTCACCATAGTAGCGGGCTGTGCATAGTGCGCGAGCCAGCCGCCTTTGATTTGAGACAGGTGTTTGCGCACCGTATTGATGGCGCGAATATCAGCCCCACAAGCGAGCAAGACCTGATTGGCGTGTTTCTTATCGGCAAGCGTCATCCCTGGAGCTGGACTCACCAATAGACTGGATGCACCACCAGTCAAACAAAAGAGCACCAGGTCTTGAGACTGCACTTGAGCGAGGCTGTTGACAAGCGCTTCCGTCCCGGTCAGGCTGCCCTGCCCAGGGAGTGGATGTTCGCCCTGCATGACCGTAATCCCTGGCAGCCCAAGCGTCTGCTCGCTGGGGATGATAATGCCCCCATGAGCGATCCGATCTCCGAGCAAGGACAGCAAGGCTTCGGCCATGGGTCCTGCCCCTTTTCCCACGCCAATCAGAAAAACACGTCCGTTCAGAGAAAAGGTGGACCGCTGAGCATACGCTCCCTGGAGCTGAACAACTAGCGTTTCGTTGTCAATCGAGATTATGTGTTGGACCAGACGAAGCGGATGTACCGCCTGAACGGAGGCGTGAAACAGCGTGGTGAGGAGGGTACGGGCCTCTCCCGTTACCATCTCACCACATGGCCACAGAGGATTTTGAGAGAGTTGCTCTCTCGGACCACTTCCCCCTTAAGCAGCATTGATGACACAACACCGGGGAAGACTGTGTGGAGCGTTGTAGCCAACAAAAATACATGGAAAGATAGAAATTCGGCATTATCCGTCGTCGTCGAGATCGACCGCGTTTGATCGGCGGGGAACACTATCATCATCGACGCGGCGCTGGAAGCGGGCTTTTTTTTCAAGCTGCTCTTGGCACGCTACACACAGCCGGGTGAACGGTAAGGCTTCGAGTCGCGCTTGGGCGATCTCTTCTTCGCATTGTTCACACAGCCCGTATTCGCCTTCTTCGATCCGGTCTAAGGCGTCTTCTATGGCCTGGAGTTTATCCCGGTCGCGATCACCCAGGATGAGATTAATTTCCCGATCCCGCTCCTCGCTCGCAAGATCGTAGGTGTCCATCCCTTCGTCGAGTTCGTTCTCTTTGCCTTCCCGAATTTCCTCATCGAGCTGCTGCAAGATTTGTTGCTTCTGTCGAGTCAGCGTAGTACACATCTTTTTGAGGAACGCTTTTCTCATATTCCTTCCCTCTCACCGAAATCAGGACGAAAAAGGAGGCAGAGCTTAAAGGGAAGTATCAATAAAGTCAATCGCCAGTGGCGCCACTGGATTTTGGGTATGCGTTTGGGACAAGCAGGTTGCCCTCATATCGTAGCCGTCCACGCCCGTCATACGGGCTGAAATAATCTCGCCGATATCGGCCTGACAGTTTTCAAGCAACACGATTCCATCGATGTCGGGGGCTTGTCCCTGGGTTCGTCCCCACCAACGGCCCTGATCGTCTTGGCCGCCGACTAAAACCGCCTGTTCTTTCCCCACACGAGCGAGGTTTTTTTTACGGGCAACATGAGCCTGCCGTTCCATGAGCCCGTGCCAGCGGTCTTCTTTGACCTCCTCAGACACTTGGTCCGGCATGGTTCCGGCTGTCGTCCCCTCTTCTTGGGAGTAACGGAATACCCCAACGTTATCTATGCCAGCCTCCGTCACAAAATCACACAGCTGTTGGAAATCGTCTTCCTGCTCACCAGGGAAGCCTACGATAAAGGATGAGCGTAACACAACTCCAGGAAGAGCGATCCGAATACGATCGAGCAGTCGCCGAATCCCCTCCCCACTTTTCTCACGTCGCATACGCCGCAGCATACGGTCACTGATGTGCTGGAGCGGCATATCGATATAGGAACACACTTTTTCCTCTTCGCCTATGAACCGCAACAGCGGTTCATCAAGATAATTCGGATAACAGTACAGCAACCGAATCCAGGCCAGTCCGGCTATCGTACTCAGGGCCTTGAGCAAGGCGAGCAAGGTCGTCCCATCCCGGCGTTCTCGCCCATACGCCGTCAGATCTTGGGCAATCAGATTAATCTCTTTTACCCCTTGTGCGACAAGGCCCTCAGCCTCGGCAACGAGGGAAGCGATAGGCCGGCTTTCCTGCCGTCCACGAATTTTGGGAATAATACAGAAGGCGCATTTGTGGTTGCATCCCTCGGCGACCTTGAGGTACGCCGAGTAAAAATGCGTCGTCGGGATACGCGGGACCGTATGATCCGGCAGTACGTGAGCCGCACCGATATAGGTGACCGGACCGTCGAGCAGGCGACGCTTCTGTTCGATAATTTCGGCGATGCGAACGAATTCGCCCGTTCCCACAAAGACGTCCACTTCCGGCAGCATTTCCCGTAACTCTTGCCCATAGCGTTGGGCTAAACAACCAGTGACAATCAGTTGTTTGTGTGTGTCCACAGCCTTATAGCGCGCAAGATCCAGAATTGTCTCAATAGACTCTTCCTTAGCCTCGTTAATGAAACTACACGTGTTAACCATCAGGACCCCGGCCTGTTCCGGGTCGAGGCTGAGCGTATACCCTTGCTGCGCCAGGAGCCCCAACATCACTTCCCCGTCGACCTGGTTTTTGGGACACCCCAAATTGACCAGATAGACGGCCTTGTCTGAGGACGGATTGCGTTCAGTCGTCATCTTTGCGGTCCTTGCGCTGCTGCAAAAAACGTTGGAGTTCCTCAGCCATGTCTTTGCCATTGGCGTGACCATTGCCCCCATTTTCCGCAGAGACAGTGTCCATGTGTAGCCCTTCTTCCAGCCCCTGCTCTTCCAGTTGCTTCACGTAGGCGGCCATGTTCGGATTCTCCGCAACCGCCTTGGCCACCTGCGTGTCAAATTCCGCCGCCCCCGAGACAAGCTCGGTCGTATCCAGGGCCACCTGGAGAAAAGACTCTAGCCGGGTCACTAAGGCTAAGGCCGCCTTTGGATTTGGGGATGCGGAAATATAATGTGGCACGTTGGCCCAAAAACTGACCGAGGTCACCCCGGCTTGGCGACAGGCATCGTTGAAAACGCCAACGATGCCTGTTGGCCCCTCGTAGCGGGACTGCGAAAAATTGAGTTGGGCAGACAGCTCAGGATCGCTGCTAAATCCTATCACCCGGACGGGTCGGCTATAGGCGACATCAGCCAGCAGGGCTCCAAGCGTAATGACTAAATTTACCCCGCACTGTCTCACGATATCCATCAGGGCGGCACAATACGTTTTCCAGCGCAGCTGCGGCTCGATTCCCAGCCCCAGAACGATGCTTCGCTTAAGCGTTGCGGTGCGACTTGCAAAGAATTCGTTCTTCGGCCAAATAATCTCTCGGTACACCCCGTCCCGCAGACGAACGTGCGGTCTCTGCTCGCTAAAATTATAAAATTCTTCAGGATCTATGCTCGCAAAGCGGTCGGCTTGGAGTCGTTTGACCAGGAATTTCATAGCATGGGTCGCGGCTCCCCCAGCGTCGTTCCAGCCGGAAAATGCCACAATCAGAACAGGGTCAGTCAGTTCCGGTATTTTTTCAACAGTCAACGCACTCATGGTTTCCCCTCCCTGGAGGCGCTTTCTCCCCCGTGTCGCAGAGGGGCAAGCGTCGCAGGAGTGTACCTGCTTCAGCAGTGATTGCCAAGAGATTTATTGCCAAAAGATTTAGCTTGGATCGCCGCGAGACAGCAAGAACAGGACGACGCCAAGG